>JAUVAN010000097.1 GCA_030591725.1 Deltaproteobacteria bacterium | reverse complement strand
ATGTTCTCCCGAAATGACTTTGCCTTCTCCTGGTCGAAGACGTCGGTCTCCTTGAACGCGGCGAAGGCGTCGGCGTCGAGCACCTGGGCCCAGATGTAGCTGTAGTAGCCCGCCGAGTAGGCGACTACCCCGGAGAATACGTGCCGGAAATAGGTGCTGCGGTAGCGCACGACAATCTCGGGGATCAAACCGAGTGTATTCAGCGCGCGCTCCTCGAACGCCATGGGGGCGAGCTTCGGCATCTCCTTCAGGGTGTGCCAGTCCATGTCCAGGTATGACGCGGCCAGGTACTCCACCGTTGTAAAGCCCTGGTTGAACAGCGCGGATTTCTGGATCTTCTCGATGAGTTCTTTCGGCATGGGCTCACCGGTCTCGTGATGCTTCGCGTACAGCCCGAGCACCTCCGGATCGCCTGCCCAGTTTTCCATGATCTGGGAGGGTAACTCCACGAAGTCTCTCGCCACCGACGTGCCGGAGAGGGAGCGGTAGTTACTGTTGGAAAGGAGGCCGTGGAGCGCGTGGCCGAATTCGTGGAAGAGGGTCTCCACCTCCTCGAAGCTCAGCAGGGAGGGTTTTCCCTTTGCGGATTTCTGGAAGTTGCAGTTGTTGGTGATCACCGGGCTCACCTTGTCGTCACCCGTGCCCCACTGCTTTCGAAACGCGCTCATCCAGGCTCCGCCGCGCTTGGTGCCGCTGCGGGTGTAGTAGTCCACGTAGAAGATGCCGATGTGGGCGCCGTCCGCCTCTCGCACCTCGAAGGTCCGCACATCCTCGTGGTACGTCGGCAAATCCTTGCGCTCCACGAACTCTATACCGTACAGCCTGGTGGCCACGTCGAAGGCGCCCTTGCGCACATTCTCCAGCTCGAAGTACGGTCTCAACTCCTCGTCCTTGAGGTCGTACTTTTCCTCGCGCAGCTTCTCCGCGTAGTACCACCAGTCCCAGGGCTTCAACTCGAAGTTGCCGCCCTCCTTCTTTACGAGCGCGGACAGCTCCTTCGCCTCACGCTTCGATACCCTGGAGGCAGGCTTCCAGATCTCATCCAGCAGCTCGTAGACTTTCTTCGGTGTCTTCGCCATGTTCACGTCGAGCACGAAGTCGGCGTGTGTCTCGAAACCGAGCATGCCGGCACGCTCGATCCGCAGGGACACTATCTTCTCGATGAGCTCCTTGTTGTCGAGCTTGTCTCCGTGGTTTCCCTGGTTGATGTAAGCCGTGAACATCTTCTCCCGAAGCTCGCGCCGCGAAGAAAACTGGAGGAACGGGATCAACGAGGACTTGTCGATGGTGAACAACCACTTGCCGGCGAGGTCTGCATTCTTTGCCGCATCCGCCGCGGCGTCGATCTGAGCGTCGGGCAATCCGGCGAGATCATCCTTGTTTTCGATTACCAGCTTGAAGGCCTTCGCCTCGTTGAGCACGTTCTCACCGAACTGCAGGGTCGACACCGACAGATCCTCGTTGATGGCCCTGAAGCGTTCCTTTTTTTCCGCAGGCAGGTTGGCGCCGCCGCGAACGAAGTCCCTGTAGATCTCACCGAGCAGATGCTCCTGCTCGGAGTTGAGACCCAGCTTTGAGCGCTCGTCGTGAATCGCCTTGATCCTGGAGAATAGCTCTTCGTTGAGGTAGATGTCGTCAGCGTGTTTGGCCAGCAACGGAGCTACCTCCTTGGCGACGGCCTGCATCTCGTCGCTGGTGGTGGAGGCGTTCAGGTTGCCGAAGATGTTATCCACGCGAGCCAGCAGCAGCCCCGACCGGTCGAAGGCCTCGATGATGTTTGCGAAGGTGGGCGGATCGGTCAGGGCGGCTATCTTTGCGATCTCCTCGCGCTCCGCTTTCATCCCCTCGATGTAGGCCGGCTTGAAGTGGCGCAGCTCTATTTTGTCAAACGGCGGCACTTCGAACGGGGTGTCGAATTTACCGAGTAATGGGTTTGATTTCATCTCTTTGCTCTCCGTGGCCGCCGGCGAGACGGTCGTTACGCCCGCCCCGCAGGACAGGACCAGCCCACAACAAATCATGATCATGGTTGCCGCAACTGAAACCGCAGTGATTCGATTCAGAGCTTTCATGTGATCTCCTTTTAATACTCTTGCCGGTTACCCTTGTATAATAGCTTTGAGTTTTGTCACCGGAATTGCGGTAATGGCTTCGCTCAAGGGGAAGGCTTCATTGCCGGGATAAACCACGTATAAATGATTGAGGGTCAAGTCTTCCAAAGCGATACGCATCGATTTGGTTATCTTTGGCGTCTCGGTGTACTTGATTTCGAAGCCGATAGCCTTTCCTTTTGAGAACAGGAGAACGTCCAATTCGGCGCCACCGTGTGTTGCCCAGAAGTAGATGTTTCTACTGCCCGCCAGACTACAGATTTCTTCCACTACGAAGCCTTCGAAAGAGGCGCCCAGCTTGGGATGTGAGAATATGTGATCGGCGTGTTCCAGGGCGAGCAGTGAATGTAGAATACCACTGTCGCGCACGTAGATTTTTGGCGCTTTTACCTGACGTTTTTTCAAATTGGCGAAGAAGGGTTGGAGTTGCCTGACCATGTAGGCACCGGAGAGGATATCCAGATATTTGCGCGCTGTTCCTTCTGCAGAGCCAAGGGCACGGGCAAGTTCGGCGGTGTTTAGCACCTGCCCGTGATAGTGGGCAATCATGGTCCAGAAGCGTCGCAATGTGGTTGCTGGAATGGAAATGCCGAGCTGGGGAATATCTCTTTCTAGAAATGTGCGAATGAAGTTTCCGCGCCACCTGTACGCTGCTGCATCAGATTTCGAGAGGTACGAGAGGGGAAATCCACCCCTTACCCAGAGTGGAATAAAATCTGTGGCTTGTACTTCCTGCAAGTTGAATCCGGATAAATCTACAAAACCGACTCGTCCGGCAAGAGATTCAGAAACGCCTTTCACAAGGGAGGGGGCCGCACTGCCCAGAATCAGGAATTTACCTTCAAACGAGGGACTATCCACCACCACTCGCAGGACTTCAAACAGGGCGGGCATGCGCTGGATTTCATCAATCACAATCACCCCGGTTTGGTTTTGCAGCGCTAGTAGCGGATTGGCTAATCGAGACAAGTGGGTCGGATTCTCCAGATCGAAAAAAACGCCTTCGTCCTTGCCGATAACCTGGTGCGCAAGTGTGGTTTTACCGCACTGCCTCGGGCCCAGGATTGCTGTCACCGGGTTCTCCGCAAGGGACCGCTGCACGTTTCCAATAGCCTCTTTTCTTTGAATCATGAGACTATTTTATCATTGAATATCCGCATGTCAAGTGCGGATTTTCAATGACAATGGTCAATGACTGGGACTCTTGTGGGAGGGGGAGATAGCGTTGAGACCACGCAACCATCGTCTGGCGAGGTGTTGCGCAACTTCTGAAGTCCGTCCCCCATTTATTTTCCCATTTATTTCCCCTTTTATTTTGACAACCTGAAATATCGGGCGCGCTACTTGGGAACCCTCGACGCGGTGACCGGAATGTGAAACGCGACGGCTTCCTCCTGGGCGGGAAACCGGGTCCTCTCAGCCACCGAGCGCAAGCAGCTTCCAAGGGGGCTCCCGGATACGCCGGCGGGGCTCACCGAAGCGGTGCGCACCTTGCCGGTCTTGTCGATTTCAAAGTTGATCGAGATCTTGGGCTGCTGCCCCGACTGGATCCCGTGTTTCTTGAAGCATGCGGACACCGACCCCTTGCGCTTTCGAAACGCGGTACTGAGCGCGGCGGTCTTGGAAACCGGGCGTTTTTTTGCTGTCGTCCTTGGTCTCGGCGAGGCTTCAACCTGCGCCGGCTCTTCATGGTCTGCTTCAGCGGCAACGCTCCCGGTGGGCACGGCGGCGTCCGGGGCGTCTTGTCCGATGCCTTGCCCGGTGTCTTGCCTTCCGCGCTCGGAGGCCACCGGTTCATTTCTGTCGTCGTCAACCGGGCTCTGGATCACTACGATCTTGGGTGTATCGGTGCTCTTTCCCAATCCCATAAATAACGCAGCACCCACCGCCGCCAGGGCAATCAACGCCGCCGACCCGATAACCAACGGCATCCTGGAACCAGCCTTGTCCCCCCCGGCCAAAATGAGTTGTTCGACTGAAACATCGACTGTTGGGGTCCTGTTACCGGGACCCTTCTTGGGGGTTTCCACGACGGTGGGCCCGGGAGGATGAGACGACAAAGGATAATTCCCGCCGTCGGACGGTTTGGCGTTTTGCCCGGCAATGGGGGCGAAATCATCGGCTGATATCGCATCACAGGGAGGAGGCATCATTGACGGCTCTCGCCAGGCCCGATCCCGCGAAGACAACGCCTCCATCTTGATGTAGTCGGCCATCTCCTGACCAAAATCCTCCGATGCGAGGTCAGCAATCTTCGCCCGGGTTGCCACCGCGTCCAGGCC
The DNA here is from genome assembly GCA_030591725.1 of Deltaproteobacteria bacterium. Lineage (GTDB taxonomy): Bacteria > Myxococcota_A > Polyangia > JAAYKL01 > JAAYKL01 > JAUVAN01. Next base: position 7,446 of record JAUVAN010000097.1, on the reverse strand, counting down.
GAACGCGTTGCTCAGCGCATTTCGAAACTCGCCGGCGGACTGATACCGCTGTTGCGGTTTCTTCGCCAAAGCCTTGCCGACAATCTCGTCGATCTCCGGGGGGACGTCGTCTCTGAACCCGACAACAGAACTAGGCACATGATTGAGAACAGTCGCGAGGGTCTCGCTGTCGCTGCGCCTGGCGAATTCGTTTCGCCCCACCATCAGCTGATGGAGCACCACACCGCAGGAGTACACGTCACTTACTATGCTGGCCTTGGAGCCTGAGAAAAGCTCCGGAGCGGCGTACGACAGCTTGCCCTTGAACGACCCGCTGCGGGTTCCGAAAGCGCTGTTTCCTTCTGAAACAAACGCAATACCGAAATCGAGCAGCTTGGCCCGCCCCATGGTATCGATGAGAACGTTGGACGGGGAAATATCCCGATGGACAATGCGCATGGACTCCCCGTCCGGACGACTGAGGGTGTGGGCGTAGTGGAGCGCCTCCAGCATGTCGAGCACGGTCTGAATCAGCAGCCCGGTGGGCAGCTGTTCGCCCCTGAACTTTTTGTACCGAATCCACTCCCGCAGCTGGAACCCATTCACGTATTCAAGAACGAGGATCATCATTCCGTTCTCCTCGACAAACTCCACCACATTCACGATTCCAGGGTGTTGCAGGTGAGAGAGGATCTGCGCCTCCCGGATGAACATCTCCGAAAACTGTGGATCCTTCGCAAGGTGAGGATGGATCAGCTTGACCACCACCGGCTTGACGAAGCCCGCCGTGCCCTGCGCCCGAGCGAGGTACACAACCCCCATGCCACCGGCCGCCAATCTGCGTACGATTTGGTAGCGCCCGAGTAACATGCGCCCCACCATGTCGTCCTTGAATCTGTTGGAATCCGGTTCGTTCATTCCATCTCCCCTACCCGGCCTCTCCCGCGCCACGCCTCAAGTAGTAATGAACACCGCGCTTGGGGTGCACCAACCGCAACACTATCCCTCGATACTTGCCACTGTAAAGTATGCTGCCCGAAAATCGATTTTGTTCATCGAGTTCGAGGGCTACTCCCTCGGCCGACACTTTCCAACCGGGAACCGCCACGCCGGAGACGACGACGGTCTGGCTGGAACCGAAGCTCCCGGCCACCGGATGGTTCCAGCTCGCCTTGGGGGCCGCGTTGTCAAACTTGACATGCACCGTAGTTTGCTTGGATTTCCAGCTGGTGCCGTCTGCGAGAAAACGTACCTTGTGGGTACCCTCGGCGAACTTGCCCGACGGGAATCGATGCTCGGCCCGCTCAACAGGAATGGCCGCTCTCTTGCCCGATGCGTACTCCACCATGAGAGTGTATGACGATGCCTCCGGTGCCTTCCCCCAACGAACCGTGACCACCGGCTTCCTGTTCTGGTACAAGATCTTGTACCTGCGACCATCGGTCTCCACGCTGGACGCAGGAGCTTTCTTGGGGATCTTGGTGCGACCCGAGTCCCTGATAACCAGTATCCTCCCCTTGCCCTCCGGCTTCTTGGACCGGGTGCCGTTCTCCAGGCAGTACACCACATAACGGTTGAGCCCCCTGCCAAACGGCACATTGACCACCCCGACCCCGCTCACCCCGCCCTTCTTTCCAGCCAGGCTGATGCCGACCCGGGAGGGGCACAGGGCCCGGGCATCGAAAGCCACAACCACCGGCAGCCGAGCAGCGTGGACGCTCAGCGAGTCTCCCGCCGTCGCCCCCATGTCAGCATACCCGGGTCCCTTCTCGTACCTTTCCAAGGTGGCCGGCGCCTCACCGGTTCCGGTCACCTCCGCCTCCGTCGGCACCTTTACCCGAGGGCTATCCGATCCCGCATCGGCAGGCTCCCCGGTTTTCGAAGAAAGCGGCATCAGCTCCACGTCTCCGATGAACAGCTCAACCTCCTCCCCCGGGAGCATCTCCTCGGGGGGCCGACCCTCCCGAAACAGGGTCGCGGCCCCGACTTCGACCCTCATATCAAAGCCGGTCTCCGACTTGGCCAGCGTCACACGGGTGCCCGAGTTTAGCACTGCGGTACCGAGGTCCGTCACCAACTCCAGTTCTCCGATGCCGGCCACCAGCTCTGCTTCACCGCTCTCCAACTTGACTCCGAGGCTGCCCGGCTTTGGTGCATCATCCAGAAAACGTATCTGAGTGCTCTCCTTGACGTGAAGCTCGGCATCGCCGGACAGCTTCAACACCGCTCCTGACTCGGCGAGGGTTCGCACGCCGTCCCCCAAACGAAACCGGGCTCCTTTTTCCGATGGAATCCACCGGCCTATTTCAGCGGCGTAGTCCCGCTCCACGGAGCCCGACACTTTGTCGAGTTTGGCGATAAGTCCCGCATCCCAGCCGCCGCAACCACACCCCTCGCAGCCTGTCGTGCACACGCAAGCGAGCACCCCGAAGACAGCGACTACAATTGTGAACAACTTGGGCAACCAGCTACCTGACCGGACGTAAGTCCGCGTTAATGATTCCAACTTCGTTTTTACCCACCGCGATGGTGCGGATCTGAGTCTTGAAACCGTTCACCGATATCTTGACAGTGTAGGTTCCCGGCTCCACATCGAGATCGAACAATCCCTGGGAGTTGGTGGTCAGCTTCCGCCCCAGGGGCTCCACCGAAATTTTTGCCACGAGGGGCTTACCTCCAAATGACTGGACCGTGCCACGAAGCGCGCTGCCGACTTGCTGCGCCTCTCTGGGGGCGAGCAGGACCGGCTGAAGCTCCGGAGACATGCCCTCGGCAATGTCCACCGGACTGGTGGATTCAATGCGGTCATCGGCCACCACGGAGAGCGTACCCGGACCGAGGGGCACCGCCTCGAAGGAGAATCTGCCGTCCTCTCCCGCCGTCACCTTTATGGTCGTCTCGCCGCTGACCAACATCACCTCCGCGCCCCCAATCGGCTGGCCTTGCGGATCGGTGATCAGGCCGGCCAGGGACACCCCTGGCGCGGGGGGCTCTTCCTCGGGCTCGGACTCCGGCTCGGGCTGTGGGGGCCCGTCCTCGGGGGTCAGCTCCCTCAGATCAAAAACGTGGGTTACCCCTAGCCAGGTTGCGAATCTCGGCTCCACGGGTACCAGGGGATCACTCGCGGTCAGCCCCGGGCGTTTGCCGAGACACACGTCGAACCAGAGTCCCAGGCCCCATGCCCGTCCCATCTTGTATCTCGCCCCCAACGACCCTATCAAGGGCGACTCCAGGGCGCCGGGGGCGTCCTCCCCTATCAGGATGTCCCAGGTGAACTCCGCCAGAAGCTCTGCCCTGCCCACGTTGAACGCGGCCCCAAGACCGGTCAACAGGGCGTTGCTCGAGCTGAGGCCGAGAGCCACCCTATCCCCCGCGCTGATTCGCGTGAGATCCGGCGCCACCTTGCCACTGTTGTCAAACCGGAACCCGGCGGCAGCCCGAAGGCTCCACTTTTCGCTGCGATCTCCCAACGCCCCAAGGAGCTTGGCATCAACCGTGGTCGCATCCCAGGCGAGGGACGGGGCATCCTCTCCAGGCACCCACACAGACACCTCACCGCCAAGTTGGAAGTTTTCTGACAACCAATCACCAGCGCGAACCCGCAGCCGTGGCTCCCCCACCATTCCGTAGCTCTTGTCGCCCCCTTCGTCCGGATGCCGATCGTATCGACCGTCGAACCCCAGCCCCAGGCTGAGTTGCCGCAGGGGAGAGAACCCCAACGCAACGCTCCCGGCAACCCTGTGATGAACCCCGTCCACCGGACCCACCGATTCCGTCAGCCCGTATCCACCACCGGCGGCAACGGTTATCGTTTTCTCGACGGAGGCCGGCCGGGGGAGGTGATTTCCACCGTAAAGCCCGTCCCTGGAAACACCGGGCAAAGCCCCGACCGTGTCGTCATCGGCAACCGCCGGAGCGCCTGCACAAAAAGAGACAAGAACCATTGCCATGGGGAGCATGATTTTTACGCACGCGTACATTTTAACGAAAAGTATAACGTCTTTTGGCTTCCCACATAACACCTATGATGGAAATACTCTGAGCTAGCCCGGATAATGCCCGACGTTGCTGATTAGAAGTGGGGATCTCCTGCGTAACTGTTTAAATTGATGTCGATTCCCTGCGTCACGACCCGCTCTTCAAGAAGGGACGACTAACTAGTTATTGCTTGCTCCCGGCGTTGGAGTTCCAGTACCACTAACGCCAAAAAATTGCCATGTACTTGCACCATCAATTGTACGCCCAATTGAATCATCGGTAATGGGATTATCCAAGTCACATCCCACATCGCAATAAGAATATGCAATGGTGAGTGTTACTCCATCTTCGGAAAGAACGACGTCTTCACCTCCAGCGGATAGTGCGAAGCTGGTATGCAATCCAGTATCTGTAGTATCACAAATAAGTACAATCATTCCCCATGCCGGCACAACTGTTCCAGCAGGAAAAGGCCACCTTGCAGGGTCGTCTTGTTTGTCAGAGGCGTACCAACCGGTCAAATCAAAAGGCGTACTTCCCGCATTGTAAATTTCAATGTAATCAGGGAAATCTCCATTATCACCAGGTACATCCCAAGAATCATTACTGGCCATAAATTCATTGATTAGCAATCCGGTGTCCATCGCCACACCCGTGTCGGTATCAGTATCAGTATCAGTATCGGTATCAGTATCGGTATCGGCGTCAGTATCGGCGTCAGTATCGGCGTCTGTATCGGCGTCAGTATCGGCGTCAGTATCGGCGTCTGTATCGGCGTCAGTATCGGCGTCTGTATCGACGTCAGTATCGGCGTCAGTATCGGCGTCTGTATCGGCGTCAGTATCGGCGTCTGTATCGGTGTCTGCGTAGTCGGCGGTTTCTTCGAGTATATTATATCCTATCCGGCCACAAGACACGCTTACAAATAGGCTGGCAACGAAAACCAGAAGCCCACGTACTATCATACGATTGCTCATTACTCCACCGCTAACGCGACCCTTACCCACAGTGCCTCATAGTCTGCACCACGGCTATCGAAACACCGGTTTATGGTACCCCTTTTATTGGCCAGCGTCGAGAGCTTTTCCCCGTGCACATAGGACACATTAGGCACATAGGCCGCATTTAGATGTGTCATTCTTGACATAATAGATCATGGCGACAAAGTTGCCCCTCCCGACTGAATTATATCGTAAGGTGAGATGAGAGACAGCCGAATTTTTGGCTCAGACAGCTGAAGAGAGCGGCTCATCATGCCAGCGTCGAAAGCGAACTCGAAAGACTCTCAGCTTGGCACTGTACCACCACCGAACGGGAGCATTCGCGCAGCCAGAGGCCCACCAAAATGAACAAGAGCAAGCAACGATCAGCCCCCATCGGACCAGATCTAGCCTTTTACGAGGGGCCCGATAGCATCGAGGTCGATGACGAGTTCTCCATCGAGTTGATGTGGAAAAACGAAGGAGGAGCTGGGCGAGGGCTCCAGCTCCAAGCGTGGGGGGCAGCCGTCGCCGCAGGATTGGTCGAACTCTCGCAGGCAACACTGATGGCCGGCCCTTTCCCCGACGCGAAGCGAGTCAGTGTCAAACTCGAGCAGGACGCCGAAACGGCCTATGTTGCCGATTGGGCAGAGGCGCAGATCCTCCCGGCCGCTCTAGTGCCCACCAGTGGGCCAATATCCGCCACCGACCTGGAGGCTATTGGCGCGGCGATGATCACCATCAGGCTTCACGGGCGCGTACACGGGGAAGAGCCGGTGGTATTGCTCCTCGGCTTGGTAGACGACGCCTCGGAGGAGTTCGACATCTTGGAAATCACCCTCGTCCCATCTCCATCTGCCCGAGGGACGCCCTAACGCCTTAACCGCTACTCTTGCCGGTTACCCTATCGCTGTCCGTCGAGACCATCAAGAACAAGAGCCTGTCATATATTTTCGGCTACTATTCCACGGCTCATGTGTCTTACAAGATAAGAATAGGGATACAGTCACCTGAACAAAGGGGGCCGAAGATGTTCAATGCAATGCGTGTGGCAATGGTAATGGCGGCGATGGCCGTTCTTGTAATTGCGTGCTCGAACGAGACACCACCGATCCAGGGGGACGGGGGTACCGATACGGGTGATCCGATCGACCACGATCAGCACTTCATCGAGGGGGGAGGCACCACCGGCGGGCCCGTGGACGGTCTCCTGGTGATGTGGTTCGTGGACGATCCGAGCGGCGATCCAATCGTCGGCACACGGGTGATGGTGGGCAACGACCCCGACACTGCCCTCACCGGTGAGACCGACTCCGACGGGCGGGTGGTGTTCGAGGACGAATCACTCACGGGCCCCATCGATGTCCACTTCCTCGCTCAGGACTACCCGGTCGGATCCATCTACGGGCTCAACGCCACATACATCACCCTGGAACGGCAGAAGAGCGACTACGATCCGCAGCACCCGACCATCACCATCGCGGGGTCAATCGGCGAACTTACGAGCGTACCGGATCCCCCCGGGCCCGGTGTGTTCAAGATGGCGGTCATCTGGCACGGTCTCCCCGTCGAGGAGACATACACCGGTGAGTACGATGAGATAAAGCAAGAGGAGGTGAGCGGCATGCCGGTCAACGTGGTGGCCCCGGCGATGGGCTCTACCTCGTGGTCCCTGGAGACTTACCAGGTCACCGGCGCCCTGTACGGTTACGCCGGCCTGTTCAACGCGAGCACCAAGGAGTTCACCGTGACCCACATCGCCCTCGAGACCGGCTTTGACCCCACCGCCGATCTCACAGACGAGCCGGTGCTGGACTTCTCCATCGCCCTCGAGGACACCGTGGAGATCACCGTCGAGAACACACCCTCGATGGTGGAGGAGATGGGCGCGTCGATCATCTACGACTTCGGGCAGGACGGCGCGATCGGGGTGCCCTCTTTCATCCCCACCACGGGAAACACGATCTCCCTGGCCATACCCCCGGTCGCCGATGAACCCTTCGCGAGCGCGGACATGGAGTTGATGATCTTCGGCGCCCTCGCGGACAAAGAGGACGGTCCCACCACCGTCAGGATCATCGCCGACCCGACTCTGACATCCGGGATCTCCACCTTCACCGTGGACGACATGATCGGCTGGCCGGACGAACTCTCCTTTGACGGCACGGCCCTTCAGGTGACCATGCCCGAGGGCGCGAAAACCTTCTCCGTGGGCGCCACCGACGGCGACGACATGCAGGTCTGGGGCGCTGCGGTCTGGAACCCTCCTCTTGGCGCCGTTGCGGTTCCCGTCTTCCCCGAGGAGTGGGGCTGGGAAGGACTCCCGGACTCGTCCCTCGATTTCGAGGCGTCTGCACTCGCCCTGAACGGAGACATCAACGAGATGATCTTCGATGATCTTCGCGACTCCCTCGAGTCATTCTCCGAGAACTACCTTTAAGGACTACCAAATTTCACGGGGTCCACCCTTGCCAAAATCTTCCTGAGATCATCGTGGCCGGGCAAGCGT
>JAUVAN010000175.1 GCA_030591725.1 Deltaproteobacteria bacterium | reverse complement strand
CTTGGCAAGGACCATCCACACCTAGTCGAAACACTAAGTCTACTGGGAAAGATTATGGCTTCAGAAGGGCATTTTCAGGATGCATTTCAATACATGAAACGTGCCCAAAGTATAGATTTCAAAGCCATTGATCACATGAAGGGGTTTACCTCAGAGGCACAAAAGCTGAAATTCATGCAAAAGAGCCAAGAGGATTTTCATGTTTTTCTTTCCTTGATTTTGAAGAAATTACCCACTTCCCCGAAGGCCCTAAGAGAAGGTATGAACACAATTCTCAGACGCAAGGGCATCATTTTGGATATTCAAAGGCAGTTCCAAAGGGCCCTTTTGTCAGAAGATGAAAAGGCGACTATAATCTTTAATAAGCTATCGGAGGTGAGGTCACAGCTTACAAGACTGACTTTTTCCGACCCGGGACAGAAAGATATAGATACCTATAGAAAAGAAATAAACCTTTTGAGAGACGAAAAGGAGAGGCTTGAGATACAAATAAGTTCCTACAATCAATCCTATATGGTTTACTTAAAAAAAGCGGACGCAACCTGTGAACTCGTAGCTAAAAAACTGAAGAAAAATGGAAAGGGTGCCCTTGTAGAGTTGGTCAGGGTGAGTCTTTACAATTTAGACAAAAAAAATTGGGATAGGGATCATTATTTCGCTTTCATTCTCATCCCAGGCAATCCCTATGATCTACGTATGGTGGATTTGGGTAGTGCGGATAATATTGACTCATTGATTTTCCAATTTAAGAAAATGATATTTCAGATCGAGCATCCTGATAGTAGTAAAATAACTTTTTTTGCAGGCCGACTCTACAACACCGTATTTTCACCAATAGAAAAAGAGTTAGGAGGGCGACAGCATATTTATTTATCTCCGGACGGTAATTTAAACTTAATCCCTTTTGAGATTTTTTATAATCCTGACAAAGGATTTCTTATTGAGAGCTACACCTTCAATTATGTTTCTTCCGGTAGGGACATACTTGGTTACGGAGAAACCAAAGAAACGGGAAACAATGCCCTGCTTATAGGTGATCCTGACTTTGACATGGAAATCGCCAAAGCGCCCGAAGTAGAAAAAACAGCCGAGTACGAATTAAAGCAAGAAACCATAGCTCGACGCTCCATATTGATTCGTGGCCTTCGCTTTGATCGTCTCCCCGGAACCAGGGAAGAGGTTGAAACCATACAATCCCTTTTCGGAAAGGATCAAGCTGAAATTTACACAGGTAAAGAGGCCAATGAAAAAGTACTCCGCATGATGAAAGTACCTCAAATTCTTCATCTTGCGACTCATGGCTTCTTTTTGAAAGATATCGAATTAAGTCCTTTGCAAAGTCCATCTTCAAATAGAGGGCTATCGATAGTGGGGACGAACAAAAAGAACCTATCAATTCTAAGGATGAAAATCGAAAACCCATTTTTGCAATCCGGCTTCGTACTGGCAGGTGCAAATAATGCCCTGAAATCAATTGACTCAAAAAATTTCGACGGTGTTGTTACGGCTGAAAAGATACTTGACTTGAAACTCATGGGTACGAACATGGTCGTTTTATCTGCGTGCAATACGGGTATAGGAGAAGTAAGAAGAGGGGAAGGGGTGTTTGGATTACGGAGAGCTTTTAATCAGGCCGGCGCCAAAAGCCTTGTCATGAGTATGTGGTCGGTTCCTGATAAAGAAACTAAGGAACTGATGGTCGAGTTCTATAAAAATATCCTTTCAGGGAAAATGAACCGTTGCCAGGCTCTCAAACAGGCTGCACTACAGGAGATGAAAGTTGTTAAGAAGCGCTATGGTCATACAAACCCTCTTTTTTGGGGTGCTTTTGTATTTTTGGGTGAGCCTTGATTTGACCTTTAGTTGTGATTTGTATGATCTATATTGTTATTATGTATGAACATAATTACGGATTTCTGCCTGATTTTTATTTGGCTTCTTCACCCCAAGAAAGCAACTTCTTCTTATTTATTTTTATTTTATTAAAACGGTATCGCGCAAATTTTTGGGTACAGCCGTAAAATCTTCAAGGCTTACAATCGTTTATAACTCGTTATTCGACAAGAAAAAACTTAAAGAGATAATTATCGCCTTCTGGGATACCGGCCTTTGGCTGATGGAAAGTCATATTTACAGGCGGCCAGCGAAAAGGCCCGCACGGTTTTCTCGTATTCATTACCGCCCTCCTGATCGAGTGTGGAAAGCCTGTTGTGGATCACAATCATATCATATAGAAATTCAATAATTTGTCCTATGAAAAACTTCGATCCGGATACCATTACAAACAGAATGATTTGTTTTATTTCCCTGTTGATGGGCGGCGCTTTTGGCTTTTTTTATGGAACAAGTTACTGGAGAAACGGTTTACTGGGTTTAATCGTTGGTTTAATAATCGGAATATCGGCCTACTTTATCGCTTTGACAATAAAGCACTATTTTGCCAAAATGTTTGGGGTATTGGCCGGAGGCCGCGCAGCCCATTGTGCCCGAGATCTACGCCCACGCCAACTACCTCTGGTACGCCTACTCCATCATCGGCGTGGCCTCCTTCCTCGCCCTTCTGGTGTACATCTGGGTGACCAAACGGATCGATGCGAGAACCGCAAAGGTCGAAGCGCCGTAATCAAGGGTGGAGGTTGCTCATGCGGAATGCCAGAACTCTCGCCATCTTCACCGCCTGCACCCTGCTGGTCATCGGGTGCGGGGTCAACAAATCAATCCAGATCGCAGACGGGGAAACCGTCAACGGCAGCAAGGCCACGGTCAACGGCAACGTCCGCATCGGCTCCGATTGCACGGTGCGCGGCGACTGCCGCACGGTCAACGGCCGCGTAACTGTCGGTGCCGGTTCGGAGGTTGGCGGGCTGCAATCGGTCAACGGCTCGATCAAGATTGCCGAGAATGTCACCGTCGACGGCGAAGTCGGGACCGTGAACGGCTCGATTCAGCTCGCCGAAAACGTCTCGGTCGAGGGCGATGTCGAGACCGTCAACGGGTCGGTCGGCTGCGACGCCGGCAGCGTGATCACCGACGACATCACGACGGTCAACGGCTCCATTCATCTCTCTCGCACCGAGGTCGGAGGCAACCTCGGCACCGTCAACGGTTCGGTCACCCTGGAGGACAACTCGAGGGTCTCCGGGAATGTCCTCATCAAGGGCAAATCCACCCGCTACGGCAAGAAAAAGGCCATCGAGATCAGGATCTCCGGCGGTTCGGTGGTGGAGGGCGACATTATCGTCCGAGACCCCAAACGCAAGGTCAAGGTCATCCTCTCCGGCGGCGGCAAGGTCCTGGGCGAAATCAAGAACGCCAAGGTCATCGAGCGCGATTCCTGATTTCGGATTTGCTGTCGGCCTTCGGCCGACGCGTCGCACCGTCGCCTGCGGGCGGCTCATGGCCACCATCGAAGGGTCCATAAGACAGTCCTTTTCCTCAGAAATCCGCGAGGCGGGTGTCCTCGCCCGCATCGTGGATTTCTGAGAGCGTACGCGGTTTCATGATCACCGCCGAGCAGCCATTCATTGACACGCTTCCGAATTTGGTATTAAGATGTATTACCAATTTTGCGGAGGCAATTCATGGCGACCCTTGGCGGCAAGCAGCAGATCGTGACCTTCAAGGCCGAGGAAGCCCTTGTCGAGGCCATGGAGGACATTCCCAACCGGTCAGAATTCATCCGCTCGGCAATTCTCGCGGCTCTGGATGGTGTGTGCCCCCTGTGCCACGGCACGGGAGTTCTGAACACCCATCAGCAACGCCACTGGGAGGAGTTCAGCCGCACCCATTCCGTTGAAAGATGCGACGAATGCGACGAGGGCAAGCTCGTCTGCGTCGCGGACCGGGGCTGATCGGAGAATCCGTTGCGAAGTCGCCACACCTTGTTCCTCGGGTTTTTGACCCTCGCGATTCTGACCCCCGTTGTTTCGGTTGCACAGGGGGTCTATGTCAGCATTCCACCTCAGGCGTTTCTCGTCGAATGGTTGGTCGGGGACCTTGTAGAGGTAGGGGTTCTGCTTCCACCGGGGGCGTCACCGGCAACCTACGAACCGACCCCGAAACAGATGGCCGCCCTCGACCGTTCACAGCTCTACCTCCAAATCGGCGCGCCCTTCGAAGGGCCGGTTTTGGCGAAGATTTCCGATTTGATGCCCGACCTGCGGGTCGTCGACTGTCGGGCCGGAGTCGAACTCGAGCCGATCGGCGGCGACGGTCACGATCATGGGTTCGGGCTCCTCGACCCCCACATCTGGCTCGACCCACAGCGCATGAAGACCATCGCCACCACAACCGCAGAGGCGCTCCAGGCGCTGCTACCCGATGAGGCGGCCGGAATCGAGAGACGCCTTGCCTCTCTTCACAAGGCCATCGATGACACCGATGCACGAATCGGTGACGCCCTCGCTCCGTTCGCCGGACATACCCTGCTCGTCTTTCACCCCGCCTACGGCTACTTCACCCGCCGCTACGGTTTGATCCAGAGAGCGGTCGAGGTGGACGGCAAGGTCCCGTCGGCCCGGCGACTGGCGACGGTCGTCGACGAGACTCGGCAACAGCCGGTGCCGGCCCTCTTCGTCCAACCGCAATTTTCGCGTTCGGCGGCCGAACGGGTGGCCAATGCCCTCGACTGTGAGCTCGTCGAACTCGACCCCCTGGCCGGCGACTACCTGGACAACCTGGAAATCATGGCCGACAGAATCGTCAGGGCGCTGCAATGAATCCCGAGAAAACCGCACCCATCATCGAGGTCGAGAATCTGAGCTTTCGTTTTGACGGCGGCCCGCCGGTTCTCGAGGGCGTCAATCTGGAGATCGCCGCCGGCGATTTCGCCAGCGTCATCGGTCCCAACGGTGGCGGCAAGACGACCCTGGTCAAGCTCATCGTCGGTCTCCTCAAACCAACCACAGGGCGGGTGCGTATTTTCGGCCTGCCGCCGGTCAAGGCCCGGCCCCGCATCGGATACATGCCCCAGCACGCGATGATGGATCCGCGCTTCCCGGTGCGCGCGATTGATGTCGTTCTCATGGGTCGGCTCGGGAGTGGTCGCCGGTTCGGAAGCTACAGCCGTGAGGACCGGGAGGCCGCAGCCGGCGCCCTTGCCAAGGTGAACCTCGAGGACCTCGGTGCGCGACCATTTTCTGATCTCTCGGGTGGACAGAGACAACGCGTCCTGCTCGCCCGCGCCCTCGTCACCGACCCCGAGCTCTTGCTCCTGGACGAGCCTGCCGCCGGTCTCGACCAGAAAGTGGAGCAGGACTTCTTCGAGCTGTTGCAGGAGCTCAATCGTCAGCTCACAATCGTCCTCGTGACCCACGATCTCGGCTTCGTGGCAGGCTTCGTTCGTACCGTGATCTGCGTTCACGGGCATGTCGACATCCACCCCACCAGCGCGCTCGACGGTCGTGCGATCTCCGAGATCTACGGTGGAGAGGTTCGCATGGTGCGCCACGACCTAAGGTAACCCGCATGTCTCACCACCTCACTACTGCGGCCCGCGATATGCAGCAATCTGCGGCGTTTACTCCCGTCGGGCTGCTCAACTCGCCGACAACAGCGCAGAGTGACCGAAGGCTCGCCTCAAGGCGAGCCCATCGGACACGCGCTGGTGACGGGGAGACACAAGCGCCGAAGGCGCGCCGTAACGTACCGTCAAGTACGACTCCGCGGCCCTCAGGTCGTAAACACCACATCTCACAACACCTCGCGGGCCTCGCTACGCGACGTGGTGAGACACGCGGGTTCATGGACCACTGATGGAGTTCCTCAACGCCGTCCTCGAGTTCGAGTTCCTCCAGCACGCGTTGGTAGCGGGCGCGCTCGCCGGGATCGCCTGTGGGGTAGTTGGTTCCTACGTGGTGGTACGGCGCATCACCTATATTGCAGGCGCGATCGCGCACTGCGTGCTCGCCGGCCTGGGAGTCGGGCGCTGGTTGCAGGTGGTCCACGGGTGGCCGATCACGCCCGCTCAGGGCGCAGTCGTGGCCGCGGTGGCGGCGGCGCTCGTCATCGGACTCGTGAGCCTCCACGTCCGCGAACGGGAAGACACCATCATCGGAGCGGTGTGGGCAATCGGGATGGCGATCGGGATCCTCTTCATCGCTGTCACGCCCGGCTACCACGAAGACCTCATGAGCTATCTCTTCGGGAATATCCTGCTGATCGGAGGCGGGGATCTGTGGATGATGGCGGCGCTCGACGCGGTGGTGCTTGTGCTAGCGCTGGGCCTTTACCCTCAGCTCGAAGCGGTCTGCTTCGACGAAGAGTTCGCCCGGCTCCGCGGCCTCAACGTCGAAGCCTACGTCCTGGTCCTGCTGGTGCTCACGGCCCTCACCGTAGTGCTTCTTGTAAGCGTTGTTGGAATCGTGCTGGTGATCGCCCTTCTCACCCTGCCGGCCGCTATCGCCGGCCAGTTCACGGCCACCCTGCGCGGCATGATGGCCCTCGCCTCGCTGCTTGCCATCGCATTCACCATCGCCGGGCTCGCCGTGAGCTACGCACCGGATCTGCCGGCGGGAGCGACGACTATCGTCATAGCGGGAGGTGCGTATCTGGCGGTGTTGGCGCTGAGGAGAATTGCCGCAAATTTCCGTTCCTGATGCGCAAATAGGATCACATACCCACATCAGTTTTGAGTTTTGAGTTTTAAGTTTTGAGTTGTTCCCCCAACCCACCCTTCGTCCCGAGGGAGGGCGTCCGTAACTCAAAACTCATAACTCAAAACTCAACACTTGTCTCTCTGCGCATCTGCCATCCACCTCTATGGATTGTCAAACAACCGTTAATCAGGCAATAAAACGCCTCAGATCGATATTTACGCAATTCAGATCGATATACTGACCGCGCCGACCGTGGACGGTCGGGGGGAGAAATCGAATGAATAGCTTACGAAACATGAAAGTACTGCTCGTCGCCGCCGTCATGACGGTGGTTTTCGTAGCACCTGCCCAGGTGCAAGCAGACGAATCCTGCTGCCTCAACAACTTCCGATTTGCGGGCGGTTGCATGGTCGTCGTGCGCGGCCAGGAGACCTGCCAGGACGTCATTTCCTACCTCAACAACTTCAACAGTGTGGGCAAGTACTACTGCGACAACACCATGATCCGAGGTGGGTGGTCGCTCAGCGACTGCGGTGACCCGGCAACGAACACGAATCCGTACGTCACACCTGGGAATGCGCAGCAGGCCGCACCTGCCCAGCAGATCCAGTCCAGACCGCGGGTAACGGAGCCTCAGACCGCTCCCGGGGCACAGGATGCGACCCTGATCCAGACGTCGGCGCCGCTCAGCGTGCGTTTTGCCGCCGGGGTCGACTCTGCCAGCCAGGGCGCCGGTCAGATCGTCACCGGCACCCTCGAGGAGGATCTAATGTCGGGCGACACCGTGATCGCTCCCGCGGGCAGTGAGGTGCTATTCCGAATCGTCCCCACCAGCTACTGGACAGACGGTGGTGGCGACGCCTTCCAGATCCAGGCGACTGCCGTCAAGGTCGGGGACGAACTGGTGCCGCTCAACGCCACCGCCGTTTCCGCAACCAGCGAAGTGGACGTGTCCGGCGCGAAGGTCAGCGTTCCCAAGGGATCTCTGGTCAGCTTCGAGACCCAGGTTGCCGATCAGCATGCAGCCGACAAGAGTACTCTCGAATCCGGCGCCGCCGCCTGGATGGAGGCCTTCAGCGCCAAGGACATCGAGGCAGTGACCGCGTTCTATGCTGAAGATGCGGTCCTGCTGCCGCCCAATGCGCCGGCGATCTTCGGCCGAGACGCGATCAGTGCCACCATGCAGGAGATGTTTGTCGCCGGTCTGAGCATCGAGCTCGAGGACCTCGAGATAAAGGTCGCCGGAAACCTCGGCTACAAGGCAGGGCGCTACCGCACGCGGGGCGAGGATGGTTCTCTCATCGATCGTGGCAAATACATCGAGATCTGGTCCAAGATCGACGGTAACTGGGTCCTCCACCGCGACATCTGGAACAGCAGCGTTCAGCCGGGTATCGACAACGAAGAATAGAATCAGGATCATTCCACCACAAAGGGGCCTGAGGGCCCCTTTTTTGTTGGCTATGAGCTATGAGCTATGGGCTATGGGGGATGCAGGATGCAGGATACAGGTCCCACCCACCCTCCCCTGAACCCTGCGCCCTGCATCCTGGATCCGGGTGTTTGGATCGAGTAACGAGTATCCAGTATCGAGTATCGGTCGAGTGGACAGCTTCGCTACAATGCCTTCAACGCTCTATGCCTGATCGACATGTGGTTCCGAAGGCGGGGGATTCAGCTATGACCATCACCAAGCAACAACGGACAAAATGGACACGGTGGGCGGGTCTCTGGCTGCTCGTTATCG
>JAUVAN010000013.1 GCA_030591725.1 Deltaproteobacteria bacterium | reverse complement strand
CGATGTAATGGAACCGGAGAAAAAAGCCATGTCTGAGAACACCATTACTATCAACGGTCACACTCTGGAATTTTCTCCCGGCGAAACCATCCTCGATGTGGCCCGGTCGGACGGTATTTTCATTCCGACGCTGTGTCATCTCAAGGGAGCGAATCCGACGGGAGCGTGCCGCATATGCGTAGTCGAGATCGAGGGTGGACGCGCGCTCGCGCCTGCTTGCGCGATGCCCGCTTCAAAAGGAATGGTCGTTCACACGAACTCCCCGACCGTACTCACGGCCCGCCGCTACATTGTCGGCCTGCTTCTTCAGTCGGGCAATCACAATTGCTCTTCGCGCTTAAAGGATCCGGCCGATTGGACCGATTTGCAGCAGCAGGCAGAGGCCTACGATCAGAGTGGCGAGCTGTGCGATGTATACGGCGAGTGCAAACTGCAAGCCCTCTCTTATCTCTATCAGGCCGACGGGGGCGATCTGTCCGGTCTGGACCCGCATTATCCAATAGAGATGTCCAGCCCGCTGATTATCAGGGATTCCTCGCGCTGCATCCTGTGCGGGCGCTGCGTCCAGGCGTGCAATGACATCCAGGTGAACAACGCAATTTCGCACGGATACCGGGGGGCAACATCCAAGATCATCACCGGGGGCGACAGCCCGCTGGAGCGGTCTGACTGCGTTTTTTGCGGCGAGTGTATTCAGGTTTGTCCCGTGGGAGCCCTGGTGGAGAAACAAAGCCGCTACCAGATTCGCCCATGGGAAGCCCGGCATGTCCGCACTACCTGTCCGTACTGCGGAGTGGGTTGCCAGCTCGATCTGCATATCAAGGACAACAAGATCATGAAGGTCTCCGGGGTCGAGGACGCCCTGCCCAACCTTGGACGACTGTGTGTAAAGGGACGCTTCGGTTTCGATTTCCTGAGCAGCCCGAAGCGTCTCACCAGGCCGATGATCCGGAAAAACGGCGAACTGCAGGAAGCCTCGTGGGATGAGGCGCTGAACCTGGTCGCAGCCAAAATCAAGGAAACAAAAGAAAAGAACGGCGCCGATGCGATCGCTGCCGTTTGCTCGGCAGGGGCAACCAACGAGACGCTGTACCTGATGCAAAAGCTGTTCGCGACAGCTGTCGGCACCAGCAAGATCTGGTCACCCTTTGCCGCAACCGGCATGAGCAACTCCATCTCCGATCTGCACAAGGCGCCTGTTATTCTTCTTGTCGGTTCAGATGTAACAGCGGACAACCCTGTCGCCGGAACCTTTATCAAACAGGCCGTAAAAAGCGGCTCCAGGCTGATAGTAATCGATTCGCACCCGACGACGATCTCGCAGTTTGCCACCGTACACCTGCGAACAAAGAAGGGAACAGAGTCGGTTCTGGTCAACGGAATTATACGCCAACTTATTGAGCGCTCTTCAAATACAGAATCTGATGAGCTCAAGAAGATCGCCGAGTACTATCCGCTCAACAAGGTGACCTCGATAACCGGGCTTGCCCCGGAATCAATCAATGCAGCTATCGCGATACTGGATGTCGAGGACCCGGCCATGCTGGTCTACGGATCTTCGGTCGCCGGTCTGGTTAACGACTTCATGCGGTTGCAACAGGTACTCGGAAATCTGGACAGAGAATGCGGAGGCGTCAACCACCTCGGCGATCTCTGCAACTCGCAGGGCGCCGTGGATATGGGGTTCATGCCGGGATTCGTGGACATTTTCAAGAGCCTTACAGGACCGAAGGCAGATGAAAAGATTGATTTCTTGTACTGCTGTGGCGAAAATCCGGCCATAGGCGAATCTGCCGTACGCAGTGTGAGCAGGGCTCCGAGGTCAGTGGAGTTCCTCGTCGTGCAAGACATTCTTGAAAACGAAACAACCAGGCACGCTGATGTTGTTCTGCCTGTGGCGGCGTGGTCTGAGGATGATGGAACCTATACGAACTGCGAGCGGCGCGTCAGTCGAATGCGGTCTGCGGTCGCCGCCCCCGGCGAGGCAAAATCCGAGATCTGGATTTTCGTCGAGCTGGCACGGCGTCTCGGATTGGATTGGGAACACAGGACGAGTCGCGAAATATGGGATGGAGAAATCCTCTCGGAAATCCCTCGATTGTCGGGAATTACCTACGACCGAATAGAGAATGACGGCCTGCAGTGGTCAGAGATCTCCACCGTCAAGTCCCCCTTGTGCAATCCAAGGGGGGAGATCCACAACTACCACCACCGGCAGATGTGCGAGCAATGCGACGACTTGTTGGAATTGCTTCCCCGAACAATAAAAAGCAAATCGTTCCCCTCCGTCGGCAACGAGGAAGACGTAAACCGCAGGTTCATCGCACTGCTCGAAGCGGATGAGATGACGGACAAGAAGGAATTGATCGACAAAACGCTGGCTGCGTACAGATCCAGACCGGGCGGCCTGATTCCCGTGCTGCAAGAAGTTCAGGGGATCCTGGGCTACCTGCCCATCGATGCGCAAAACTATATCGCGAACGGCCTCGGTCTCCCGGCTTCAAACGTGTTTGGCGTCACTTCGTTTTATTCGTTTTTCACAATGGTGCCCAGAGGCAAGCATATTGTCCGCGTGTGCCTTGGTACGGCCTGCTACGTCAAGGGCGCGGACAGGATAGTAGATAACCTGAAGAAGCAACTGAACGTAGAGGTGGGAACAACGACCGAGGATCGTATGTTTACCCTCGAGGCTGTCCGGTGCGTCGGAGCGTGCGGCCTCGCGCCCGTTGTGGTCGTGGGTGAAGATACCCACGGCCTGGTGGATCCATTCAACAGCGAAGGCATTGTCGAAAAATACAGGAGCGTTTCGGATGAACCTTGAAGAATTGGCCGATATCCTGGAAGCAACGATTCACCACGGAGATGACGAAGCCGTGAACGACGAGGTGTCGTGCATCGTGGCCAGCGACATGATGAGCGATATTCTGGCTCGCGATGATACGCCTGACGTGTTGTTGACCGGCCTGAATACCGTACAGATCATACACACCGCCTCTATCTCCGGAATCAAAGCCGTGGTCGTCGTCCGCGGTAAAGAGCCTCTTCAAGGCCTTGTCGCGCGGGCCGAAGAAGAGAACATCGTGCTGATGTCGACGAAGTTGGGCCTGTTTGAGGCCAGCGGTCGATTGTATGCGAAGGGGCTGTACAGCAGTGCTGCCGAATAGCAATAGCAGGCGACAGACGTTTGAATAATGGATTTCCAGCTAGTCAAAACTCGGGAGCTCCTTTTAGAGCTGAGCATATCGGATGTCATGTGCAAGCAGGTCGTCACGATCGCCCCGGATGCTGCGATGAGCGAGCTACGGGAGGTTCTGCGCAACTACGGTATCTCCGGAGCGCCGGTCGTGGAGGACGATCAACTGGTCGGCATTGTCAGCACAGAAGACTTGATTCGATGGCTCGCCGGCGACGATGACGATTGTTCCGTCGGCGAGAGAATGACCCCCAACCCCGAATATCTGTTTGCCGATCAATCCGTGGCGTCCGCGATCAAACGCCTGGAGGATCCGGAAGGGTACGGCCGCTTCCCCGTGATCGACCGGCAAAGCAAAAAACTCGTCGGCATCATCACCAAGGGAGACATCATCGGGGGTGTATTGCTGAAGCTGGAGCTGGAATACAAGGAGGAAGAGGTTCGCCAGTTTCGAGCAAGTCATATTTTCGAGGACATCCTGGCCGACTACAAGGAAATCTACCTTTCGTACGACATCGTCGGAAAGGATTTTGACAGGGCGGGTAAAGCCTCTACCCAGATGAAGAAAAATTGTAAGCGCCTGGGCATCCGTCCCGACATCATTCGCCGCTTATCGATCGCCTCATATGAAGCCGAAATGAACGTCGTGATTCACGCCGATAGCGGAACGATGAAATATCGGATCAAGCCGGATGAAATTGTTCTCGAGGTGAGCGACAGGGGACCCGGTATCGAGGACGTCGATAAGGCGATGCAGACCGGATTCACGACATCCCAGGATTGGGTCAAGGAGATGGGATTTGGAGCCGGGATGGGACTCGCCAACATCAAGAACTGCGCCGACGAGATGGAGATTCGATCGGATCCAGGAGTCGGCGTCACCCTGAAAATCAGAATTTGGACCAAGGATCACCATGAAACTGAGTGAAATAGTCGAAAAGCTGGATCTGTCAGTAAAGACCGGCGCGAACAACCTGGATGTCGAGATCTCTCGCGGCTACGTGAGCGATCTGTTGAGCGACGTAATAGCTCACGCCGAAGAGGACGACGTATGGGTCACACTACAGATTCACCAGAACATCGTGGCCGTGGCTACGATGAAATCGCTTGGCGGCATCATCCTGATCGGTGACAGACAACCCGGAGACGACACAGTCGAGAAAGCGCAAGAAGAAGACATACCCATACTGCTCAGCAAACTGCCCGCCTTTGAGCTGGTGGGTAGATTGTACGAATTGGGAATCACCGGAAACTGACAGAAAAGCGGCCTCTGGCATGCTTTGTGAATCGGAAGGTAAGTTGATTGAAGAAAGGGAATCCTTGGGTGTTGTGATGGCAGACTTGCACGTGCATACCTGTCTCTCTCCATGCGCAGGCCTGGACATGACACCGATGAAGATTGTCGAGAAGGCCCGGCAAAGAGGTCTGTCGCTGATCGCCGTCACCGATCACAACACCGCTCAAAACGCCAGCGCCGTAATGGCCGCCGCACTGGGGAGCGATCTGCGCGTGATTCCGGGAATGGTAGTGACGACGGCGGAGGAAGTCCATGTCGTCGCTCTGTTCGAAACGCTCGAAAGCGCGGCCGCGCTCCAGCACGTGGTTTTCGACAACCTGACACCCGGGATAAAAAACGACGAGAACCTCTTCGGCATGCAGGTGATCTCCAATGAATTCGACGAGGTCGTCGGCTTCAATGAACGGCTGCTGATCGGCGCGACGACTTTGGATCTCGGCGAAGTTGTCGACACCATTCACCGCTTCGGAGGCCTGGCCGTGGCGGCCCACATCGACCGTGAAGGTTTCAGCGTTATCGGGCAACTGGGATTCATCCCCGATGGAATGGACTTCGACGCCCTCGAGATCTCAAAGAGGCTGAGCCTGGCGCAAGGCATGGCCCAATTTGGAGAATACGAACGGTTCCCGTTTATTACTTCCTCGGATGCGCACAGCCTGGACGAGATCGGAACGGTTTCAACTCGTTTTCGAGCGGCCGGCCCGGAAATGGACGAAATCCGGCTGGCGCTGTCCGGGAAAAAAGGCCGGGAGGTTATCGTGGCGATGGAAGGCTGCTGAGATGGAAGACCTCTCACTGCACCTCCTCGATATCGTGGAGAACACAACGGCCGCCGGGGCGACGTTGGTGGAGATCTACGTTCGTCAGGACTCGGAAAAAAATAGGCTTTCGATCACGGTAAGGGACAATGGGCGCGGAATGGATCTCGATATGCTGGCCAGAGTACGCGATCCCTTCACGACGACAAGAACGACGCGACGTGTCGGTCTGGGCATACCGCTCCTGGAGCAAGCCTGCCATGAGGCCGAAGGCCACCTGGATATCATGTCCGAACCAGGTTCGGGCACCGAAGTCACGGCAATCTTCCGGGTCAACCATATCGACTGCAAGCCGCTTGCTGATATCGGATTGACCCTGGTGACACTCATCGCGGGCAATCCAGACATCGATTTCAAGTACGAATCCAATATCGATGGTGACAAGATCACCATGGACACCAGAGAAATAAAAACCGAGCTGGACGGGATCGACATCGCCGACCCCGAGGTTCTGGCACTGATACGAAACCTGTTTCAAAAAAGGCGCGTAAATTCAAGCCGCCATACCGCCGGAGGTCAAATCAATGGCGAAATTGAAGATTGAAGATTTGAGAAGGATCAAGGAGTCCAAGAAAGGGACGGTCAACCTGAGGGAGGGGGTGTACCGGGCAAAGGTTACCGTCCACATGGGGACATGCGGAATCGCTGCAGGTGCACGCACCGTCATGAACACGCTGATGACGGCTATCGGGGAAAAGAAAACGGACGATGTCATCCTCACATCATCCGGTTGCGCAGGACTCTGTAGCCAGGAGCCCATGATGACCGTGGAAGTCGAAGGCCTTTCACCGGTGAAGTACGTGTACCTGGACGAGGAAAAGACAATGAAAATCTTCAGGGAACACGTGATCGGCGGCAAACCCGTCGCCGAGTACGCAATTACGATGGGCAGCGAAACCACCTACTAGAAACAGGGTGTGATTCATGGAAAAGCAGAAAAAAACCCAGCATACGAATCTCATGATTTGCGCGGGCACAGGGTGCGTCTCTTGCGGATCGTTCGGTGTCCGCGATGCGCTCGTCAAGGAGATCGAAAAACAGGATCTGTCCGACGAAGTCCTCGTGGCCACCACGGGTTGCAACGGTTTCTGCGCCGCCGGTCCCCTGCTCGTCTCCTACCCCGACGGGGTCTTCTACCAGAAACTGCAAGTGGAGGACGTGCCGTTCTTTGTCGAGGAATATCTTCTCAAGGGACGTGTGGTCAAAAAGCACCTGTTCGTGCGCCCCGAGGACAAGGAGGCGATTCCCGCAATCAATGACATCGGTTTTTTCAGCAACCAACTTCTGGTGACTCTGCGAAACCGAGGACTTATCGATCCGGAGATCATCGACGACTACATCGCACGGGACGGCTACATGGCAGCCGAAAAGGCGCTGAACGAGATGACACCCGAGGAGATCATCCGCGAAGTAACCGAGGCGGGCATTCGCGGACGCGGAGGCGGCGGTTTCCCCACGGGCCTGAAATGGAAATTTTGCGCCGATGCAAGTGGAAGCCAGAAGTACATTCTGTGTAACGCAGACGAGGGCGACCCCGGCGCATTCATGGACCGCTCGATCCTGGAGGCCGATCCGCACGCAGTGTTGGAGGGAATGATCATCGGCGCAAAGGCCATCGGCGCACATCAGGGATATATCTACGTTCGCGCAGAGTACCCGCTCGCGATCGAACGACTGGAGACCGCTATCGCCCAGGCCGAAGAATACGGGCTCTTAGGGGATGACATCCTTGGCTCGGGCTTTGACATGAAAATCGAGCTGTACCACGGAGCCGGGGCGTTCGTTTGCGGCGAGGAGACCGCGCTCATGCTATCGATCCAGGGCCAGCGCGGAATGCCGAGGCCGAGACCCCCCTTCCCTGCCCACAAGGGACTCTGGAATCTCCCGACGGTCCTCAACAACGTGGAAACGTGGGCCAACATCCCGCAGATCATCTTTCGAGGATCCAAGTGGTTCAACAGCCTGGGAACGGAGAAGAGCACCGGCACAAAGGTCTTTGCACTGACCGGATGCGTCAAGAACATCGGACTGATCGAGGTGCCGATGGGCGTGACGTTGCGATCCATCGTGTACGATGTGGGCGGAGGAATTCCCGGCAAACGACGGAAGCTGAAGGCCGTGCAGGTTGGAGGACCCTCGGGAGGTTGCATTCCCGAGAGTCTGATCGACACGCCGGTGGACTTCGAGTCGATCGTCAAGACCGGCGCCATCGTGGGCTCCGGCGGCATGGTCGTCATGGACGACACCAGCTGCATGGTCGATGTGGCAAAGTTCTTCCTCGAGTTCACCGTAGAGGAATCGTGTGGAAAATGTACGCCGTGTCGCGAGGGAACACAGCAGATGCTGCATATTCTTGATCGCATCACCCTGGGCAAGGGGCGTCCCGAGGATATCGACACTCTCATCACGTTGTCCGCAATGATCAAGTCGTCCTCGCTTTGTGGATTGGGCCAGACCGCGCCGAATCCCGTGGAAACTACCATCAAGTACTTTCGCGAAGAATACGAGGCTCACATTTTCGAAAAGAGGTGCCCGGCCAAAAAGTGCAAGGCGCTGCTGAAGTTCGAAGTAGTTCCCGAGTTGTGCAAGAAATGCGGATTGTGCTTCAAGGCATGCCCTTCTGAAGCAATTACCTGGGTAAAAAAGAGTGTGGCCGTCATCGATATCGACAAGTGTACGCAATGCATGAACTGCTATGCGGTGTGCAAATTCGACTCAATAATCTGAAGGAAGAACCCATGTTTATCACACAAAGTGACATCGTCGTGATTGGAGGGAGCGCGGCAGGCGTGGCGGCCGCAATCACCGCACACAGGCAATATCCCGATAAAAATGTGCTGCTGCTGCGCAAGGATCGTCAGGCGCTCATCGCCTGCGGCATACCCTACATTTTCGGAACCATCGGCACTCCGGAGAAAAACCTGATGCCGGACGATGTCCTGGAATCCGACGAGATCAAAATAGTGACGGGGGAAGCAACCAAGATCGACACCAGGAAGCGGTTAATCGAGGTCGATAACCACGATACGATCGGCTACAAGCGGCTCGTGATCGCTACCGGTTCGTACCCTGCAATGCCTCCGATCCCCGGCTTTGCGCTTGAAAACATCGTGGTCCCTTCCAAGGACATCGCGATGCTCTCCGAGTTTCAGGGGCGCCTGAAGCAGGTAAAGGATTTGATCGTAATCGGCGGAGGTTTCAAGGGTGTCGAGCTTGCCGACGAGTGCAGAAAGGCCGGCGTCGAAAACGTGACCATCGTCGAGTTGCTCCCTTACTGCATGGCTTCCTCCTTTGACGAAGAGTTCGGCGCGGCAGCGGAAGAGGCGCTGAAAAAAAGGGGGATCAATCTGAAGACCGGCGCCAAGGTGAGAGGCTTCATCGGCCGCGATAAGGTCGAAAAAGTTGTGCTTGCCGGCGGCGAAGAACTCAAGGCAGACGCCGTCATCATCAGTGTCGGAGTTGTCGCCGACGTGAAACTGGCCAAGGAAACGGGGCTCAAGCTGGGCGCCACAGGGGCGATCGCCGTGGATCGCTACATGAAGACTTCCAATCCTCACATCTTTGCCTGCGGGGATTGCGCCGAGAAGATCTCATTTTTCGGCGGCCGCCCGTCACCGCAAAAACTGCCCTCCATGGCCGCTTTCGAAGCGCGCATCGCCGGCGCCAACCTGTTCGGAACTCGACGCGAGAACATCGGCGCCATCGGCGTGTTATCCACGGTGATTGGAGACTTTGCCCTGGCCTCTGCCGGACTCACCGAGCATATGGCCGAACAGGCCGGCTACGACTATGTGACCGGCTCCGCACAGGGACCTAACCGTTATCCCGTTTGCATGCCCGGCGCAGAAAATGTAAAGATCAAGTTTGTCTTCGAACGACGAACCGGTGTGCTACTCGGTGGCCAGTTGATGGGCGGAAGGGCCGTGGGCGAAATGATCAACGTGGTGAGCGCGTGCATTCAGAAAAAAATGACCTATGACGACATAGCTGCATTCCAGATCGGAACCCACCCCGCTCTCACTGCTTCTCCTGTAGCCTATCAGCTGGTCGACGCGGCAGAGATGGCCCTGAAAGAAACGGCGCAAACATTCAGGAGGTAAGTCAATAACAGCGATGAGACCGCAGGATAAATACGACGACCTGCTCGACAAGTTCGTCGATTTGACGCCTACCATGATGCGGGCGCCTTCACTTCACCGGGCGGTCAAGCTGTTCGTGCATATGCGCTGGCTGGCATCCATCGCGGCCCTTGCGGGAATAGAGTTCTGTCATTACTTGCTCTGCGAGCAGTTCCCATACCCGTGGCTGTACGGTGTCGTCGGTTGCATTATCCTGTACAATTGCGTGTTTTACGCATTGATCGTCAAAATACATCGCTCCAAAACCGATGTGTCGTCAATCAACACATGGCTCGTTCGGATCCAGATCAATCTGGACTTCATTGCATTGTTTTTTCTGTTTCACTTCTCTGGAGGGATCGAGAACCCGTTTATCATATTGTTCCTGCTCCACGCGGTATTCTCGTGCGTTCTCTGCGCGCCAAAGCGCGCCATGTTCCAGATCTTCGTGGCCTCGGCGCTCCTGTTCCTGCTCGGGATATCGGAGAAACTCGGCGTGCTCACGCACTATCACCCATCATGCGTCCTTCCCGACGTCGAGCTTGCAAACGACTGGTTATTCGCGCTCGGCGTTCCGGCGATGCTCTCCCTTATCATGGTCATCTTCGCGGTGGTGATCATCCCGGTAGTGCAAGGACGAATGCTCAAACAGTCCCAGGTGATGATATTGAGCGCCGAGTTGACATTCAAGAACGACGAGCTCGAACGCCTGGCAGAATCGCGGCGCGGTCTGCTGATGGTCGCCTCCCACGATCTCAAGGCGCCGATCTCCGCGGCCCAGAGCTACCTGATGGCCCTTCGAGACGGATATATGGGGGACATCACCGAAAACCAGCGGGATATTGTCGAAAAGATCCTGGAACGGCTCCGTTCCCTGCACGTCTTCATCGCCGACATACTCAGCCTGCAGGCGATAGATGCGGGCGCGATGAATGACGAGATGAAGCCGGTAGACATGGTTGCGCTCATCGAGGAGGTCGTCGAGTCATACCGGGGCCAGTTAGACTCCAAGGAAATAGACCCGCAATTAGAAATCGGGACGGGGCCGCTACTGGTGAATGCGATACCGGAGCGTCTCGCTCAGATGATAAACAACCTCGTATCGAACGCCATCAAGTACACGCCCAAAAAGGGCAAGATCGTCATCGAGGCCACCGAAACCGACAATCTACTCACGTTCGCCGTGAAGGACACCGGGATCGGAATAAAACATGACGATATCCCAAAGCTCTTCGACGAATTCTTCCGGGCCAGCGCGGTCAAGACAACCTACGAAGGAACGGGAGTGGGCCTGGCGATCGTCAGCCGTATCATCGAGTTCCACGGTGGGCGTGTATGGGTGGAGAGCGAACTGGGCGTCGGCTCTGACTTCTTCTTCGAGCTGCCCAGGGCGTAAGGACGCTACCCTGGTTGGCCGGGGGTTTCGTTGAGGGCAGTCCGAATACGCGTTACGAGATCCTCTGGTGAGAACGGCTTGTCCAGCCACAGGTCCACGGGGAGATGCTTCTCGTCCGGCGTGAACCGATACGGAATCTTCTTCACTTCATGGACTGCGCTCATCACTATTATTGGAAGATCCATGAGCTTCAGATCCTCCCGAATGGCGCGCGCGACCTCAAAGCCCTCGAAACCGTCCGGCATCATTATATCGAGGACCACCAGATCCGGTTTTGCGGAGGCGACGAGATCTATCCCCTCGTCGGGCCCGAGCGCGGAGACCACCTCGAAGCGGTGTTGCTCCAATATCTCTTTGTACAAAGTCTGGAGCCCCTCGTCGTCATCGATAATCAGTATCTTTGCCATGACTTACTCCTTCTCCTTGCTCGACAGAGCGTTCAGGAGGGCCATCTCGGCTGCATCCACCGTCTGATAGGTCAGGGGCGAACTCGTGAGACAGGGATGCGTACCGATCTGGAAGACTGCTATGTCGTCGATGGTCATCTTCTTCTGGATGCACGCGCTCATCATGTTCACCATCTCTCCCACGGAACTACCGCCCATGAACTGGCTGCCGAGGATCACTCCGTTGCGTTTCTCGAACACGAGCTTCACCTTTAGCATTTCCATTCCCGGCATGCACGCGGGGTGACGGTTCGGCCCCTGGGCAACTCCCGTTACACAATCGTATCCCGTCGCGATCGCCGCCTGCTCTGTCAATCCGGCGCAGGCAAAGGATGTGCCTCCGATCGTGGTCCCCAGCGCTCCTATGGTCCCGATGTTCTCCCGGCGAACACCGAAGAGATTTGCGCCGGCGATGCGCCCTTCGCTGCAGGAGATGGACGCCAGCTTGATTGCCGAGGGCCTTCCCCCAAAAAATGAGACCTTCTCGGCGCAGTCGCCGCATGCGAAGATGCGCTCGTTGGCTGTCCGCATGTATCGGTTGACCGAAATGGCTCCGGTGGGTCCGAGAGCGAGCCCTGCCTTTTTGGCGAGGTCTGTGTTTGCTACCGAACCCACACACATGATCACCGCGTCCGCAGGCACCACGTCCCCGCCTTCCAGAATGACCTCCTTGACCCCTGCGTCGCCACTCATCTCGGTCACGGATACGCCGGTCTTCACCGCGACGCCGCTCTTTTCCAGGATAGCTTCTGCATTGAGCGCGAACTCGTCATCGAACCACTGCCCGAGACAGTGCGACTGGTCCTCGACGATGGTGATACGCTTCACACCGGCTTTCCGGCATTCATCCGCGACCTCCGCGCCGATGAACCCGCCGCCGATCACAACCAGGTCCCGTGAATTGCGCAGCTTCTGCTTCAGCTCCAACAACACGGACATCTCCTTGGAGATCGTGAAGACACCGGACCGGTCGAAACCGGGCACCGGCAACATGGCCGGGCGGGAACCGGTGGCGATCACGAGGCGATCGTAGCCAATCTGGTCGTGCCCATCCACCTCGACCATGAAATTCTCCACGTCGATCTTGGTGGCCTCGCCAACCACGAGCTTGATTTTATTGTTCTCGAGAAGGGAGTTCGGGATGACGATCTCACCGAGGGATGAGATGGTTCCGAAAACATACGGAATCCCGCACGAAACAAGCGTCTCCTTCTCCTTTCGCAACAAGGTAACGCTCTTGTTGGGGTGTTGCCGTTTTGCCGTTATCGCGGCGCTCAAGCCGGCGGAACTGCCGCCTATCACCAGAACATCAGAATGATGCAGAAACATCGAGACACCTCCTTGCTGTCGTCAGGGGTGTGTTGGTTACCCCGCCTCCCTTTGTTGTTGAGCAAATCACGTGCCACATTATTGACGCCTCCGGTAATGCCGAAAACAGACGCCGGATCAAGGATATCGAAGGGGGATAGGCGTGACACGCGGCCACAAGAGGCTCCGTCAGGGTGTATGGATCACCCGTGGGAGAATCGTGCTCATGATGTCGCACCCGATGTAAAAATTCTGTTTCCAGGGAATTCTTTCTTTTCACCGGTCGTCTACCTGTTTTATGCTCGCGGCGAATTCACAGTTACGGAGGTGTCGCCCATGAAACGGTTCATGATCGCATGTACGCTGGCTTGTCTTGCAATTGCGTCTTTTACGTCCGACGCACAGGAATGCACAAAAGTCACCATGCCCCTCGAACGCTGGGAGCGTATGCTCCTCGAGATCGAAAGCGACATCGAGCCCGATCCACCGGCGTTCCCGGTGGCGCGGATCGAGCGAAGGATCGAGGGGAGCTTCACCAAGGGGTTGTTCAGCGGCACCCTCACCGAGGTGTTCGAGGTCATCGATACCCATGGGCACGTGAGAGTTCCCCTGCTCGACGGGGAGGTCTCCTTAGGAGAGGTGTTGCTCGACGGCAAAAGGACGTCGCTCCTGCGCGAGGGGAGCATGTACACCCTGGGCATCGACGAGCCCGGTGAGCACCGGGTGCGGCTCGAATTCTACGCGGGCGAGGATCAGGATCGGTTTGCGCGACGTCTCAAGTTCTCCTTGCCGAGAGGCGGCATCACTCACGTCTCGGTGCTCCTCCCAGAAACGGATATCGAGCCCAGACTCACGAACGGGGCCCTGACGAGAGTCGAGCCCGGTGAAAAATCGACGCTCCTCGTGGGCAACCTGGATTCCTCCGGACAGTTCGACCTGTCGTGGACTCGCCGTGTCACCCACAAGGGCGATCAGGCGGTTGTGATGGAGGCAGTGACGAGCACTCTCTTCACCGTCGGAGAATCGGTCATCGCCGGGAAGACCTCCCTCGACCTGTCCGTCGTGGAGGGTGAGACCGACCTGGTGGAGCTGCAGCTGCGCGAGGGCATCGAGATCATCGATGTCGAGGGTGACGCTGTGCTCCAGTGGCGAACAGACGCCGAGGACGGCGGCCGGCTGACAATATTGCTGCGGTATCTGGTCTCCGACCGGATCGGGATGATGATTCGCTTCCAGACACCGGCGGACGCCACCGGCCCCATATCACTCCTCATGCCATGGCCGGCACAGGGCACTCCCACAAACGGAACCGCCGGAGTGCTCGGCCCCTCCGGTCTCAAGATAGACGTTGTGTCCACCAAATCGACCACCTGCTTAAGCGCCCTCGATATGCCCGCCGAGCTCACTGATCTCACCGCCAACCCTCTCATGTTCGGGTTCAGCTTCACCGAACCGCCCACCATTGAGATCTCGGTCTCACGCCATGAACAGGTCACCCTGACAAGCACCCTCGTCGAGGAGATCCAGGCCTCGACCGTCCTCTCACAGGACGGAACTGAGGTCACCAAACTGAAGATTCGTATTCGCAACAACACCCGGGAGTATCTCACCGTTCACTTGCCCGAGGGAACCGTACTGACGCATTCGCTGATCGACGGACAACCGATTCGCCCGGCCGTAGCGATGGTGGACGGCGTGGAGGTTCTTCTCGTACCCCTGCGCCAGAGCGAGCGGCTGAAACAGGGCGAAACGCGGCTCCACACGGTTCGCCAGGGCGAAACCCTCAGCGACATCTCCAATTTCTACTACTCGGATCCCAGCCACTGGCAGATGATCCTCTCCTCCAACCCGGAGACTCTGTACTCGGCGGACAGCGTCACTGCGGGACAGAGTCTTCGCATCCCGACGCAGCAGGGCGTCGCAGTGGAAGAAAGCGCCTTCATTATCGAGCTGGCCTACAAGGCCGGGAACGCGCCTCTTGGCAACATGGGAAGAGCCTCCGTGGAGCTGCCGAGCCTGGACGTGGACACCATGCGCGCCACCTGGCACCTCTATTTTCCCGGCGCCCTCGATCCCATCAACTTCGACGCAAATCTGACCCAGTACTCCGCCATTCGTTACGACATCTTCAGACGGGCCAGGGAGTTTCTGGATCGCACCTTGTGGATCCAGTACGCATGGGCCGGCGGCAAGTACGAGAGCATCCTCAAGCAACGAAAGGCCATCTACCGCAACGAGCGCGACGGCCGCGGCACGGGCAAGAGCATCAGGGCGGCGTTTCCCCTGGTGGGCGAGCAATATCGATTCAAGCGGATCCTGCTGGGCAAGGAGACGCCCAAGATTTCCATCACCTATGTCAATCGCACGGCAACCTTCGCCGTAAAGTGGCTGGCCCTTGTGGGAGCCTTCGCGCTGACCCTGTTGCTGCTTAGCCGCATAAGGGACATCAAAACCTGGATTGCCGTTGCGCTCGGCCTCGTCCTTTTATTGATCGTCGCCCACTACATTCTCGGCGTACATAGAAGGGTTGTGTGGGGAATCGACATGGGCCTCATCTTCATGCTGGCGCGATCCCGGACAGGTCGAATACAGACGCGATTGAAGGAGCTGCTTCACTCCCCCTGGAGCATCACGGAGTTCATATCCATCCGCAACCTCCTGTTCGCCGTGGGCCTGTTCGCGGTGATCTGCTTCGTGCTCGCCTTCCCGTTGCTCGTATCGTGCACGGCGATGGTCGTGCTGATCCTGCTGTGGCAAAGAACTGTCTTTGCGCCCGCAAAGGAGGCGCGCGATGCGTAATCACATCACAAAAGAAACCTTGCTGATCGCGCTTGCTGTCTCCGTCGGTACCCTGACGGCCATCGAGTCCATCGCACAGCCTGACGACCATATGTCCGCAGAAGAAAACATGAAACGTCAGGTCTTCGCGGACGACAATTTCGAGGCGATCATGGCGCCCCAAAACGCCGACTTCAACGAAGCCCTGAGCGCCTCCAACGCTCCGGCCGCAGCTGTCATGCAGGCGCTCGACAGTATGGGTTACCTTCAGGGCGGCCAGGGTGTGATATCTCCGCCTCGCTCTGCGCCAACAACGATTGCGCCGCCCATTCCCCCGCCCATGGGGGCGGACGGTTCCATGGTGGAGATCACCATGGACCAGTTTGAGGATCTCCGAACCCGCGTGAAGGCCATCCGCGATCGCGTGGCCCTGCGCGAAGGCCCTACCGTGGCCCTCGGTTCTTCCAAATACACGGGCGTGGCAATCAAGGGCGCCCTCTCCCTCAATCTCAATCTCCAGGTCACCCTTGGAAAGCCGGGCATCTGGAAGACCGTTCCACTCATCGGCGATGACGTGGTCCTGGTTAGCGGAACGGTCGATGGCAAACCCATCCACGTCTCCGAACAAAACGGCTATCACGTGTGGATCACCAGAAGCACCGGTGAGATCACCCTAGATCTGGACATCCTCGTTCCCTCGCGCGGTCCAAGGGGTTCCCTCGAATACGATTTCCTCGTGGCGCGCACACCGGTGACCAGCTTCTCGTGCAGCTTTCCCAGCAAGGACCTCGAACCTCGCCTGGACGCGGCGGTCCAGTCAAACGTCACATCCCTCGATGATTCCACGCTCCTGGACGCCACACTTCGCCCCACAACCCGTATTCACCTGGTGGGGTTCAAGGATCTGAGCGAGTCCGAGGGCAGGAAGGCTCGGGTCTTCGCGGAGAGTATGAATCTCCTGTCCGTCGACGAGAACACCCTCGATATGTTCACGGTGATTCGCTACACAATCCTCTACGCGGGCACCAAGCAATTCGACATTTTGGTGCCGGAGGGGATGACCGTAATCTCCGCCGACGGAGAAGGGGCGTTTCAGTTCACCCAGGAAAAGCGGCCCGACGGCCGGATGATCATCAGGGGAGAGACCGCCTTCCCCATCAGGAACGGCTACGAGATCTCCCTTCGCATGAAACGCCAGATGCCCCGAGGCGAAAAGAGCGCAAGCAACACCATAGAGGTTCCAATCCCACGCTGCTCGGGGGTGGAGCGCGAGCACGGCTGGCTGGCGGTTGAGGTTCCGGGAAAGCTGCGGCTGAAGGAAGACAATCTTTCGGAGATCACCCCCATCGACATGCGACAACTGCCGAAGGAGATGATCGGCTCGGCGGTGAGCCCCATCATCAAGGCCTATCGCTACCACTCGGACGACGCCTCGGTCAGACTCATCGCAACCCGACTGCCCGACAAGGAGCCGGCCTCCGGATCCGTGGATCGAATCAGGGCCTTCTCCGTCGTCTCACCGGAGGGCAAGATCCTCACGGACATGCGCATCACGATGCGAAACCGCCTGCGCCCTACCCTCACTCTTACTCCGCCCGACGGCACCGAGGTTCTCTCGGTTCACCTGGACGGCGAGGCTATTCGCCCCGCCAGGAGCAAGAGCGGCGACCTCATGCTCCCGCTCAAGCGCTCGCAGGGACAGGACAAGCTCGAATCCTTCACCATTCAGATCGTCATGGAGAGCGAGGCGCCTCCCCTCGGCCTGTTCGGCACATCAGATCTGTCACTGCCGACCGTCGGGCTGCCCACCTCCACCTCATCCTGGACGATCTTCCTTCCTGCCAAGAACATCTACTCGGCCCTGGAGGGGGACATCGACGCTCAGCGCTTCGCAACCCAGGCACACTGGCATCAGCCCGCCCACTCGAACGCTCCTGTTCGGATCTTCAACACCCTCAATGAGGACGATGACGATACTCCGGGCGCAGACGGCTCGTCCGGCGCGGATTCCGGGCTCATGTCCGTTCGCATAGAGTTGCCGAAGACCGGCACCAGGATGGACTACTCCCGTTACTGGCTCGAAGGAGATCGCCCCTGCCGGGTCACCTTCACATACATGCGCGGGTGGCTCGCAATTCCAGCGGTGGTGTTCCTGACCCTCCTGCTCGCGCTCGGTTGCCTCCTCGTCAACACGTGGAGAGACCGCCCCGTCCCGACGTACAAACCGATCATGGGCCTGTTGCTGCTGCTCGCCTCCATCTGGCCGCTCCATGTCCTCGGTGGAACGGCAGCCGTTGCTGTCGGTTTCGTTCTCGGCGTTGCAGGCATCGGTTTTCGTCGCAAATGGTTGAAGACCATCCCGCACGCGGTCGTGGATTGGATGCGGGATCTCGCCCGCCGGCACGACGCAATTTCGGGAACCACGACCATGACAACCGGCGCGATCGTCAGGAAATCCCTCATCGCCACCGGCCTGTTCATTGTCTTCCTCGGACTCTTCCACGTCGGCATCCAGCTTATTGAGCTGATGATGAATCCGTTGTAGATTGGTATATAGAGGTCACATTCGGCGGGGACTGCGATGAAATGGACATTGGAGACTTTGAGACAGCGGCGCGAGGAGATCCTCGCTATCGCGCGAAGGTATGGAGCAAAGGAAATCCGTATATTCGGATCGATCGCCAGGAACGAGGCCGGACCAAATAGCGACATCGATCTGGTCGTTGAGTTCGAACCTGGAACCAGCTTGCTGGATCACGGCGGCCTGATCATGGATCTCCAGGATGCACTGGGTTGTAAGGTAGATGTTATCAGCGCCCGTGGAATGCGAGACCGGCTGAGATCGCGCGTAGAGGCCGAGGCAGTGGCTCTATGAGACACGATGAGGATTGCCATCGAAGCCATTCTGGAAGCGGAGGGATGGATGCCTCCTGAAAACAAGCAAACTCCTTAAGAAGGTGTCGGAGTCATTATTGGTCGGTCGATGCTGATGATGAATCCGTTGTAACCGGTCACGATCTTGTTCGATCGCCCTGTTCTCCCAAATGGGTTACCATGTCTCTATTCAAAATAATGGAGGTGCACATGCGTATGCAGGCAATTTTACTTGTTTCGATGATGTGTCCGATCTCGGCCCTGGCCCAGGAGGCGGATGAGGGCGTTGAGGACGCGGAAGCTGCGGAGCCGGAGACCGGGGCTGATGAAAAAGATGATGGTCCGCCCACTATTGTGATCAACGGTGACGCCACGCTGATGGTAAACGGCGACATAATTCTGGGCTCCGCAACGGGCGACGGGGTGGTTACCGTGAAGCAGAAGTCCGTCGTGATTGACTCGGGCGAACCGTCCTTTGGCCGGCCCATCAAGATCCTCGAGATCTTTCCAGGCGAGGTGCGGATCGATGCGGGATCCGATGACGGGGTGAGTGCAGGCCGGCGGTTTGCCGTTTTTCGTAGACAGGTGGTGGAGACGGAGTCCGACGACGAATTCGAGGGGGAAACCCTGGTGGCGGTGATCGAGGTCATCGCCGTTTCCTCGGATAGCGCCATCGCCGAGCTGTGGAAGGGCGACCGGGTGCAGATGGGGGATGAGGTGAGACCAGCCATGGCCGACAACAAGAGTAGCTCGGTGTTTCCCAGGCGACTGCCCCATGTGGGGGAGATCGCCATGGTGTTGCGTCCCCTGATGGCGGTTGGCTCCACCGGAGGATTCGGCGGGCTGGCCGATGTGACGGCGGCGTACTGGTGGAAGCACATGTTCTTCGATATCCGTATGCAGCCTCTGGGATTCGGCTGGACCGAGGATGGTAACATTGTCTCTGCGAGTTTCATGGCGGAGGGCGGGTACGACAGCCGCGCGTTTGCCATCGGTCTGGGCGCTGGTGTCAGCGCGGTCAACGGAGACATCGACGAGATGATGCAGTCCTTCGGTAGAAGTGAGATGGCGTCCGGTGACTATGACGGCGCCCCCGATCAAGTGAGCTGGGATCAACGAACACAGGCGGCGTTCACCATCTCACAGCAGGTGAGGCTGGGGGCCAGGGACGGGTTGAACGTGTCGGTCTACAACCTGCTGATGTACAACAACGACGACGACGGAGGGGAGGACAACTCCGGATTCATCTACGCTGGAACCACCGGCAAGATCACTGTTCCCCTGGCTGCGCGCACCTTCATGTTTCTGGAGGGCGGCGGCGGTGTGATGGGTTACGGGTTTGGCGATCTGGGAGTGTTCACCTGGGTTCGCGGGAACGGCGACGCCGGATCCATCGGGATCTCCGCCCTCGCCGGAGGGGCGGTGGTCTGGGGAGTGCGGGAGAAGACGACGACCCCGGCAGCTGGACAGCCGTATACCGAGACACTGACTGTGTTGATCGCCGGCCCCATGGTGGGGCTGGGCATGACCTACAGGTTTGGATTCTAGTCTATCCCTTCAACACCGCGAGGGGCACCATTCTCGCCACGACTTTCGCCAGCCCGGCGCCGACGACGGTATCCACCACCAGGTCGACATCCTTGTACGCATCGGGCGCCTCCTCCTTGATGGTATGCGGGTCCTCGCACAGGAGGTAGACATCCTTCATGGTTTGCTCGAATCGTTTGTCCGAGATCATGCCCGGCTTGAGGATCTTGCCGTCGCGCCGCCTTACCTTCCCCGCCGCGGCTGTCCTGCTCATCACTCTTCCGGCGCCGTGGTTCACCGAGTAAAGCGACTCGGAGGCCGACTCGGTTCCCAGAAGGACATAGCTCGCCGTGCCCATGGATCCGGGGATGAGCACCGGCTGGCCCAGCTTGTCGAAAACCGTGTTGCGCATCATCGAGGCGGGATAGGCCCGTGTTGCGCCCTTCCTGTGGACGTACAGCCGGCGGCCGCCGTGGCGCTCGAACTTCACGATGTTGTGGGAGACGTCGTACAACGTGGGCATTCCCAGGGACCTTGCAAGAACCCGGGCCACAGCGTTCCTCACCAGCGCGGCAATGACCTGACGATTTACGAACGCGAAGTTGGCAGCACAGCCCATGGCGTTCAGATAGTCTCTTCCCTCGACGCTGTCCGCGGGAACGTAAGCAAGTTGTTTGTTGGGCATCGTCAGTCCGCGCCGGGCGGCACAATCAACGGCGATCCGCATGTGCTCCGACGCCACCTGATGACCCAACCCGCGAGATCCCGTGTGGATCATCACCACCACCTGCCCTTCGTTGATTCCCAGAGCCCTCGCCGCTCGCCTGTCCTCCACGCGATCGACGCGCTGTATCTCGACAAAGTGATTTCCTCCTCCGAGAGTGCCGAGTTGAGAAGCTCCTCTGTTCTTCGCCTTTTGCGACATGACGCCGGGATCTGCTTGAAGGCAACCCTCATCCTCAATTTTCGAAAGGTCCGCCTCCATCCGTTCGGGATCGAGGATGCGGCCAATCTCCGCGTTCGACCTCGCCACGCTCAGAAGCCCGCTCACTCCACGCGCCAAAACTCGTTCCAGCGCGGAACCACCGAGGGACAGCGCCGGGTTGCTCTTTCCCTCACCCAGGGGCAGGTCGCGACGAATGGCATCCGCAACGCGCTCCACGGGAAAATCGTCGGCCCCCATGGGCGTGAGCATGAGGCGCATGCCACAATTGATGTCGTAGCCGACCGCCGCCGGTGAGATGAACTCTTCGGTACCGAGCACCGAGCCGATCGGGACGCCGTAGCCCACGTGAATATCGGGAGTGCCCACCACTATCGCGCCAGGATCGATGGACGCCGCATCTCGAAGCTGGTTCAGCGCCTCACTCTCGGCGGTCATGCGCTCGTGCAGGTATACCAGCGCATCGGTCTTCATGACGCCGGTCTTGCGCAACTCCAATCGATAGGTGTCTATCCTGCGGGTGCTCATGGTAATTGTCTTATAGCGCAGGAGTACGGGAGTGCCTACTGAGGCAGCCTCTTGTGCAAATTGCGCGTGAAGAACATCGTCGCGGCGACTGCGGCCAGCAATAGCAGCGACCCGGCGAGCAGGGCGTGGCCCTCGGCCCTCAAGATCATGAACAACACCGCATACAGGGCGATCAATACGACCATCACTATGAGGGCCAACTTTTTCTTGCTCAGCATCGCCAGGCTGTACAGCGAATTCATGGCTATCACGCTGCCCGCGGCGATGACGTACGCCATGTTGAATCCGACGTGCTCGGACAGGGCGATGAGCAGCAGATAGAACAGAGACAGGGCGATGCCGATCATCGCGTACTGCATCATGCTCGGCCGAACCCGGGTCACAAGCTCCATCAACACCAGGGTCAGGAATGTCAACGCGATGAACAGAATTCCGTATTTGACCGCGCGCGTGGCCTCCGTGTACAGGGTCACCGGCTCGAACAGACGCACGCCCGCGCTGAACGCGTCGAGGCGATAGGCGTTGCTTTCCAGTATCCAGTTCTGCGGGTACGAGCGCACCAGGTGCGGGATCGACCACCTGGCCTTGAAACCGCTTTTCCCGATATCGTGCGAAGCTGGCAGCAGATCTCCGTAGAAGCTCGGATGCGCCCAACTCGAAGATAGGTTCATCTCGGTCAACTTCCCCAATGGGGAGAGGCGGAACCCGTGGCTGCCCTTGATTTTCATCTCGAGATTGAAGCTCACCTCGGATATCACCCCGATGTTCAATGGAGCGTGAAAACCGCTGGCCAGCAGTTCCGGCACGCGTGTGCCGGGGCCCAGATCTACTTTTGCGCCGCCGAATGTGAGCGCCTGCACGCGAGCGATGCCCTTGGGATCGGACATGCCCACGGCGACGAGAGCCTTGTCCCAGTGAATCCCGTGCAGCAGGTTCGGCTCGCTCAAGGCCAGGATCTGCGCTTCCACTTTGGTGAAAGATCCATCGAGTTTCACTTCCTGATCATAGACCAGCGATTTATAGATGCCGCGGTAGCGATACTCGGGATGTATCTCGCCTTCGAGGTTGAGGTATTCGGGCAGGATCACGGCGCGAAAGTTTTTTGCAACCAGGCGCTTGACCAGGTACTCGCTTCCCAGATTGTCAACCTTGGTCTCCGTGACTTCGTGATGCTCGGTATACGGCACGATGAGAACCGGACCGGTCAGCACCTGCTCCCGTCCCCAGTGTCCGCTGATGTCCGCCAGCACATCCTCGTAAGCCATGTGGCGCTCCTCCACGATCGATTCGACCATGGCGAGCGGGATGAGCATCAACAGTACCAGTGTCGCCGTGATAACCAGCCGCATGGCCGTGTTGGTGGCCAGGAATTGCGTCATGCTCCACTTCTTTTCGATCTGCTTGTCGTTCATGGGTAATTCCCCTCATTTTAAGATGTCCCCATGACAACGCCGCATCGATGAAAAGACTTCCCGGGAGGGGGAAAGGAGGGGCGACGCCTGCGTCGCCCTGATCTCGTCATCCACCCCCACCCTCTCACCGCGCCATGAATGACGCGGTCAGGATGTCGCCGAGGCGACAAGCCCAGAGGGCTGTGGTTCGCGAAGGAGCAAATGGTCTAGTTATTCCTCACGCATCGTGCGTAGTAACTGGACGACTCCATTATTCCCGCTCCCTCTATTGCTCCGAAGCTCGCCAGCAACCATACCTCGTCGAAACCGCGAACGGAGGGAGTGGATGACCAGAACCATCCATTCTCTGGTGTGTTGGGGAAAACATCTGTGTTTACGCAGAAATCATCCGGCTGGTATCGGTATTCTATCAGGGCCGAGATTTCCTTGATGTTGGGTAGTCTCCAGTTATCTTCACCATCCAACAAAAGACCCTGACAATATGCCAGCGCCTCGTGCCATTCCATTGAAACCGCCTCTCCTTCCAGGCAATCGTCACCGCTTGTACCGGCCATGCAGCGTTGCCATTCCAGGCTGGACACTTGTTCGACGACCACGTCGTCGGCGGGAACGAGAGTCTCATCCTGCGTCGAGAGGAATTGATGTTCTCTCGGTTCGGGTGTTCCCCGCACGCAGAAGGCAGGATGCTCCTCGTCTATTACCCGGAACATGCTCCATCCGATCGATAGTTCCACTGTCCACGAAGTGCCGATTTCGGATTGAAGAGTGGAACTCCATGCTCTGCACGGATTGGGAATGCCGGGAAAGAACGTGGCGTTGACGGAGGGTATGTTATTTCCATAATCCAAAATGGACATCAGCTCCCATCGGTCCGGCAGGCGCCAGTCGTCGAATCCGCCATGATCAAGGGCGTCACAGGCTGCAAGAGATTCCGTCCAGGAAGTTTCCAGCGGATCGTCCTGGTCGCAGTTTTCTCCACTCGCCCCCAGCAGACAGCCGGTCCATATAAGACCTGTATGGAGGTCTTCGACTGTTGAATCCGCCAGATCGGTGTTTCGGCAGAATCGATCTTCGGGTTCAACGGTCAGGTCGAGACCATACTGGGCGTCCTGGCCGCAATAGGGCGTTGTCTCGCATGTGAACGTATCCGGGGAACCGAGACATTCAGCGAGTTCACCGATGTCGTAGTCGTAGCATTTTCCAAGGCCCGTATCCGGCATGGCGAAGTGGGGGCCGGGTGTATTGCACTCGATGAGGCCGCAGCCCGGGGAGACGCATTTTTCGTTGACGCAAATATCGAAGTCTCTGTCAGGCTCCGTTGTGACCTCGCAGGGCGAGAAATCATCGAGTCCTTGACATTGGGAGGCGTCGCCTTCGTCTGTTCCCCCGTCGCTCTCGCCCTGGTTGTCTTCACCGCACGCGGCCAAACCAATTACCAGCAAAAACAGAATTGTCCTTCTCATTTACATCTTCCTTTCAGGTATTCGCATACGGCCAATACCCTCTTAATCGGACGTTTGGCCAAAGAGTTGCGAAAAATCTTTTTTTTTTGCCGAACCTTTACCGCGCCATGAGGGCTGTCTGACGTTTGTCCGCCGTCGCGATCAAAAGGACAGGCTATGGCGGATGAACGAGACGGGCGGAACCTACGGCTGACAGAGGCCGTTGTACGGGACTGCTGTTCCACAGATGGTTGCTGTTTCCGGACACCATGTGTCGTCGGTACAGGGGTATGAACAGTCGGTAGCATCTACGCAGTAACCATCTGCCAGGCCACCAGTACCATCCACACTACAGATTGTTCCGTCCGTCGAACAATCCACCCCAAATTTATCAAACGCAAAGCAGGTGGTCATGGGTGCCCAGACGTCTTCGGGTGTGGTTGCTGTGTTACGCGACTCGCAGACGATGCCGTCGGCGGGGGTGCCGGTGGGGCTGCAGTCTCGCAGACAGACGAAGTGCAGATTTCCGGGGAGGTCCTGTGCGCATTGATAGCCTGGGGGGCAGTCACTAACCGAAGTACACTCCCACGTTCCATCCCCTGGATTCACGTAGCAGGTACACATCCCGTCCGGGGCGCAGATGCCGAGGGGTGAATTGAACGGGAACGGGTTGGGGGACCTGCAGTCGGTATCACTCAGACACTCGACGCATTCTCCCAATGTGGTGT
>JAUVAN010000201.1 GCA_030591725.1 Deltaproteobacteria bacterium | reverse complement strand
TAGCCCTGAAGACCTCGGCCATCCCACCTCTGGCCACCAGGGCCTCGAGACGATATTTTCCACACTGACCTAGCAACCCGATCCTCCTCGCTCGAAATGATCGAACCCCGCTGATGCCGGATTGATTTTCGTTCCATCACGAATGACGATCACCTCGGGGGCGCCGTCCACAATTTCTCCGATTTTTCGGGCCGAAATACCGGTTTCTTCCTCCAGCCGCGCAAGGATCTCGTCACATCTCCCCGGGTCGGCGGCGAACAGTAACTCGTAGTCCTCGCCCCCGCCGAGGGCCAGATCCATCCAGTCCATGCGCAGTGACGTCGCGACAGCTCTGACATCGGCGGTCACCGGGATCTCTTCCGCGTGGATGAGAACTCCCACACCGCTTCGTTGCGCGATGTGGCCCGCGTCCTGAACCAGCCCGTCGCTGAGATCTATGCAGGCCGTCACCGCGTGGCTCGCTCCGAGCAACCTCCCCTGCTCGATCCTCGGCGACGGGGTCAGGTGCCTGTGAACAAGAGACTTCCTCACCGCCGCATCGCAAGCCACGGACGTGTCCCGGTCAAGGCCGAGGCCCGCAGCCGACGATCCGAGATCCCCGGTGACGCACAGGATATCACCAATCCTCGCGCCGTCGCGGGTGAGAAGGTTTTCCTTCTCGACCTCTCCAATGATGGTCATATTGATGGTCAGGGGCCCGGAGGTGGAGGACGTGTTTCCACCTACGACACGGGCGCCGAATCGGGAAAGTTCGTCCGCCATTCCGCGGTAGATTTCCTCCAGGTGCTCCACCTGGGTAGACGGTGGGATGATCAGCGAGACCAGTGCCCAGAGGGGTGAACCGCCCATGGCCGCGATGTCGCTCAGGTTGACCGCTGCAACCCGGCTCCCGATCTGCACCGGCTCGATGGTCCCAGAAACGAAATGCACTCCCTCGATCTGGACATCGCAGGTAGCCAACAACAGTCGATCAGCTCTTCCTTCCAACACCGCAGCATCGTCTCCGATCCCACGCAGGACCCGATCTCCCGTCGCTCCGAGCGTTTCCGCCAGGCGCTCTATGAGTCCGAACTCCCCTATGTTCCCTGTCTTCATCTGCCTGTCGCCTCTCGTAACCGGCTGAAAACACGAGCGGTAATTGGTTTTCGAAAAGCCTTTTATACCTATTGCGTGTCTTTATGTAGTCAAAAACGTGCGCCCGGGTCCGCAGTGCGTAGTGTTTTTCTCACCTGCTTGCCCGATATGCGAATAAATCTATCCACTTGACAGTGCGTGGGTTGCCTCGTAATGTGCCGCTCATCGCGCGAATCGGCGGCTCCTGCGCGCACTAGAAAGATGACTGACGGAAACGAAAAGAAACATACCGATGCCTTCTTCAGCATGGATCTGGAAGACCTGAGGAAGGGGTCGGGAAAAATTGACCGGGACATCCCGCTCGACTGGCTTGGGCAAGAAATGAAAGCCTGTGAGTACAACGCCGAACCCACGAAAGCGCACGCTCGAATGAGCTTGAGCGCCCATGATCAGGGCGTTCTACTGTCGGGAAACGCAAGCGTCAGGGTCAAGACCGAATGCGGCAAGTGCCTCGCGGAGATATATCTGGATCTGGACTGTGCGCTCGACGGTTTCATGATGCCCATTGGAACCGGGCAGGAGTTCGAGGAACCGGACGATGGGCTCACTCCCCAGGATTTGAAACGTGAGTGGTACGCGGGTGACACCGTTGTCCTGGATGAACTCATTCGAGACGCCATCATGCTCGAACTGCCCATGAATCCGCGGTGCTCCGACTCGTGTTCCGGCATTGCATTACAAGCGCTCGACAAAAGCAAAGAAGAATATATAGACCCCAGGCTCGCGCCCCTCGCGAGTATCAAGTTGCCAAAGGAGTAGTAAAGTGGCCGTCCCCAAGAAAAAAACATCGAAGTCCCGCCGTGACAGCAGGCGCGCCAATCACGATCGCATGGATATGCCGGCGATCTCCGATTGCCGCCAGTGCGGCGCCCCGGTATCTCCGCACCAGGTTTGCTCCGAATGCGGAACCTATCGCGGTAGACAGGTCCTTGAGGTCGAAGAGGAGACCCCTGAATAAGACCATGACCAAAGAGGTTCGCATCAGGATCGTCGGCACGGGCAGCTACAAGGCCGCCGGTGTGCTCACCAACCAGGATCTGGAAAAATTGGTGGACACCAGTGAC
Organism: Deltaproteobacteria bacterium; assembly: GCA_030591725.1. Taxonomy (GTDB): domain Bacteria; phylum Myxococcota_A; class Polyangia; order JAAYKL01; family JAAYKL01; genus JAUVAN01. The sequence goes on along the minus strand of JAUVAN010000201.1, from coordinate 5,541 downwards.
GACTGGATCGTCGAGCGGACCGGGATTCGTGAACGCCGTGTTGCGCAAAAGGACGTCTTCACGTCCGACATGGCAGCCCACGCCCTTGGCCAGGCGCTGGACGCAGCCGGACTACAGGCCAACGACCTCGACATGATCATCTGCGGAACGGTCACACCGGACCGCCAGCTGCCGGCGACAGCGGCCTACGTCCAACAAAAGATCGGCGCCACCAACCACTGCGCCTCTTTCGACATTGTCGCCGCATGCGCAGGATTCCTTTACGGGCTCTCCATCGCAGACGTATTCATCAGGACGGGCAAGGCCAAAACGGTCGGCGTCATCGGCGTGGAACTTCTGTCCCGGGTCCTCGATTACCAGGACAGAAACACATGCGTTCTCTTTGGAGACGGCGCCGGCGCCGCTGTAGTGACAGGCGACACCTCGGGGCGAGGCTTGCTTTCCACCCATTTGTTCACGGACGGATCCCTCACGGAGAGCCTGTTCATTCCGGGTGGCGGATCGCGCATGCCCGCATCAAGAGAAACCGTGGACGATCGTCAGCACTATGTGCATATGGCCGGCAAGGAGGTCTTCAAGCACGCGGTGCGCTATCTCTCGAGCGCCGCCAAGCTGGCCCTCGAAACAAACGGCAAGGGCCCGGACGACGTCGATGTGGTGGTCGCCCACCAGGCCAATATGAGTATCCTCGACGCAGTTTCCCGTCGCGTCGAGATCCCTCTGGAAAAATTCGTGCTCAATATCGAGCATTACGGTAATACCTCCAGCGCTTCCATCCCCCTCGCTCTCGACGAGGCCGTACGGGGCGGGCGGATCAAACAGGGCGACACCATGTTGATGATCGCGCTTGGAGGAGGCATTTCCTGGGCATCGGCCCTGCTTAACTGGTGAGAAGATGAAGGTTGCATTTGTATTCCCAGGCCAGGGAGCCCAGAAGGTCGGAATGGGCCGCGAACTCGCGGATGCCTCCGGTATAGCTCGCGCCACCTTCGAAGAAGCCGATGCCGCGATCGGAGAAGATCTATCCAGGTTGATATGGGAGGGCCCCCGTGACACGCTCACCCTGACGGCCAACACCCAGCCTTCCATCGTCACCGTTTCCATCGCCGCCCTGCGCGCGTTTCAGGAGCGATCGAGCCTCACTCCGTCCTTCGTGGCCGGTCACAGCCTCGGCGAATTCAGCGCGCTTGTTTGCGCCGGCGCCATGAGTTTCACCGACGCCGTTCGCACCACCCGAGCGCGCGGCACCTTCATGCAGGAGGCGGTCCCCCCGGGCAAGGGGGCCATGGCCGCCATTATCAAGATGAGCCCCGTTGACGTCGAGGCCGCGTGCGGCGAGGGCGTTTCGGTGGGCGTGGTCTGCGCTGCAAACTTCAATTCTCCAGGCCAGACCGTCATCTCGGGCGATGCGGGGGCCGTGGAACACGTTTGCGCCATTATCAAGGAACGCGGCGGAAGGGTCATCCCCCTCAAGGTGAGTGCTCCTTTCCATTGTGCCCTGATGGAGCCTGCGGCCACCAGGCTGGACGAGTTTCTCGGCGAGATAGATTTTGGCGATCCCATACCACCGGTGGTGACCAACGTTGAGGCTGAGCCCAATGCCGACGGGAGTCGGATCCGCGATCTTCTTGTGCAGCAGGTTACATCTCCGGTACGCTGGACTGAATCCGTGAAGTTCATGATCGGCCAGGGCGTCACAAGGTTCGTGGAGTTCGGCCCCGGAAACGTACTCGCCGGGCTCATCGCAAAAATAGATGGTTCGATAAAAGTAATGTCAATAAACACCCCCGAAAGCCTCGAAAAGGCACTGGAATCATTCGACGCACAAGAATAGAAATTGGAGGTAAAAATGGAAATGGAAAACAAAGTTCGCGAAATCGTATGCCAACAACTGGATGTGGAAGCCGACAAGGTCAAGAAGGAGACGTCCTTCGTGGAAGATCTCGGCGCCGATTCACTTGCCGTGGTAGAGTTGGTCCTCGCCCTCGAAGAAGCGTTCGACATAGACATCCCCGATGAGGACACCGAGAAGCTACGCACATTCAACGACGCCGTCACCTACATCGAGTCAAAGGTTTCCTGAGGAAGCGGTTAAGGAGCTATTTTGATGGACAAGCGAAGGGTAGTCATAACCGGCATGGGCTGTGTCTCCCCGTTGGGCCTCACCGTGGACGCGCTCCAGAAGGGATTCGAGGAGTCGCAAAACGGGATCGGCCTGATAACCAGGTTCGACACAGAAGGGTTCGCAACCAAGATTGCCGGCGAGGTCAAGGACATCGATCCTCTGAAGTGGGTGGAGAAAAGAGAGACCCGCCAGATGGATCGGTTCATCATGCTGGCCATCGCAGCCGCGCAAGAGGCCATGCAGGATTCCGGTCTGGAGATCACGGACGAGTTGGCTCCAAGAGTGGGAACCGTCCTCGGTGTCGGGGTCGGCGGGCTCGAATCGATCGAGAACACCCACTCTGTGCTGGTCAACAAGGGCCCCAGGAGAATCTCCCCGTACTTCATCCCCATGATGATCTCCAACCTGGCGCCGGGGCAAATTTCCCTTCGATTCAACGCCAAAGGCCCCTCGTACACCACCACCTCCGCTTGCGCGTCCTCGTCTCATGCCCTCGGAGAGTCCTTCCGGATGATCCAGTACGGAACATGCGACGTGGTCATCACGGGCGGAGCGGAGGCCACGGTGACACCGCTCGGGATCGGCGGATTCAATGCGCTCAAGGCTCTCTCCACCCGAAACGACAGCCCGGAAACCTCGAGCAGACCCTTCGAGAAAAACCGGGACGGTTTTGTATTGGCGGAGGGATCCGGCATTCTGATCCTGGAAGATCTCGAACACGCAAAAGCCCGAGGCGCCAATATCTACGCAGAGGTAACCGGATACGCGTCCACCGCAGACGCCAACCACATCACCGCTCCCGCGCCCGGCGGAGAGGGCGCGGTCAGGTGCATGCGCCTTTGTCTCGAAGATGCAGGGCTCAACCTCGAAGAAATCCAGTACATCAATGCACACGGCACATCCACGCCCGTCAACGATCCACTGGAGACCACCGCCATCAAGACCACATTCGGTGATCACGCCTACAAGCTCGCCGTCAGCTCCACAAAATCGATGACCGGACACCTCCTCGGCGCCGCCGGAGCCGTGGAGAGCATCGCCGCCGCAAAGGCCATTGAAAAACAGTTGGCGCCGCCTACCACAAACCTGTTCGAACCAGACCCCGAATGCGATCTCGACTATGTGCCAAACGAGGCCAGGCAATTGAAAATTGACAACGTCCTGTCCAACTCGCTCGGCTTCGGCGGGACCAACGCGACACTGATCTTCTCACGTTTCACGGAGTAGACATCATGGCTCTACGCCTTGTAATGGCCAGTGACCACGGCGGCTTCGCGCTGAAGGAAGATCTGAAAAAGGCGCTGGAATCCGCCGATGTCCTGATAACCGATCTCGGCGTTCCCAACGAAAGCTCCGTGGATTACCCCGACCTGGCCCACGCGCTTTGCGAAACTATCCTCGATGGCAACGCCGACTTGGGACTGCTCGTGTGCGGGACCGGGATCGGCATGAGCATGGCGGCCAACCGTCACCCCGGTATCCGGGCGGCCCTGTGCACGGACCCATACATGTCCCGCATGGCGAGAGAGCACAACGACGCCAACATCCTCTGCCTGGGCGGGCGCGTGATCGGGCCTTCTCTTGCGCTGGACATCGCCCGGGAGTTTCTCGATGGAAGCTACGAGGGCGGCAGGCACACGCGCCGCATCGACAAGATCGATCTTCGATGAAATGCCCGGCCTGCGGCGCAATTGACACACGGGTCATCGACTCCCGGGTCATCAAGGAAAATACCGAGATCCGTCGACGCAGACTCTGCGATTCCTGCGCCAAGAGATTCACCACCTACGAGAGAACCGTCGGCACATTTCCGGCGGTCATCAAGAAGGATGGAAGGCGCGAGGACTGGAATCGAGAAAAAGTCCTGCGAGGCGTGTCAAAAGCCTGCGAGAAGCGCCCCATCTCCGTCAATCAGATCGAGCAACTCGTCGACGAGATAGAGCGATTGATGGGCGGACTCGCCGACACCGAGGTCCCTGCCTCCATAATCGGAGAACATGCGATGTCGGGCCTGCGCAAGCTCGACGAAGTTGCGTACGTACGATTCGCCAGCGTATACAGATCGTTCAAGGATATTGACGAGTTCATCGACGAACTCTCAAATCTGATCAAGAACCGCGATGGCAAGATCGAGGAAAAGTCGAAATGACTGAGCGAAGCGAGGAACAGGACAGGAAGTTCATGAACCTCGCCCTGGATCTGGCTCGAAAGAGCAGGCCCAGTCCAAACCCCCAGGTTGGGTCGGTGGTTGTCGTGGAAGATCGCGTTGTAGGCTCTGGCTACCATAAATGCGCAGGAGAACCTCACGCCGAGATCAACGCCCTGACCGACGCGGGCGCACGGGCCAGAGGGGCCACGTTGTTTGTCACTCTTGAACCCTGCTGGCACGAGGGCAAGACCGGACCCTGCACGGAGGCCATTCACGAGGCAGGTATAGGTCGGGTGGTGGTTGGGATGATCGACCCCGATGACCAGGTTCACGGTCAGGGAATCGACCGGCTTCGATCCCTCGGCCATGTGGTTGACGTTGGCACGATGGCGGACGAGTGCGCGGAGCTACTCGCCGGCTACATCAAACATCGACTTCACGGCCGCCCCCTGGTCACCCTCAAGGCCGCTGTCACTCTCGACGGCTACATTGCAAGCGATACCGGTGATTCACGGTGGATTTCAGGGCCGGAATCCAGAAGCCGGGCCCACGCCATGCGCGCCGAATCCGACGCCGTCCTCGTGGGAATAGAAACGGTACTCTCCGACGATCCGTTGCTCACGGTAAGGCATGTGACTGGCCATAACCCATTGCGGGTGGTGCTGGACTCTTCCCTGCGCATCCAAAAATCGAGCCAGATCATCGAGACCGCGTCACAGACGCCTGTCCTCCTGGTCTACACCCGGGCGGACGCCAGACGGATTGAAACGCTGAACGCCATCGATGGGGTGGAAACGTTGATCTGCGAACCCGCTGCCGACGATCGGGTGAGCCTCGCGGATCTACTCGACAAGCTCGCCGCAAGAGGCGTCCTGTCTCTTCTGGTGGAAGGTGGCGGTTCGGTCCATGGTTCGTTTGCCGCGGCTTCCCTCGCGGACCGTTTCTGCCTTTTTATCGCCCCCAGGCTTCTGGGAAACGGAAGGCCCTGGGTTACCTTCGAGGGAATCTCAAAAATCGACGACGCAATCGCGCTTCGTTGTCTCGAAACAAAACCCGTGGGCAACGACCTGATGATCGAGGGCATCTTTCCCAACGCAAACAAGACCTGAGCGCCGAGAACTATACAGACTAATCCCCCGAGGCCAGAGGCGGCATTTCGGAGAAGCCCCTCAGATCAGTGCCTTGTGCATCGTCGGCCTCGAGAAGCCTGGTCAAGCCAGACATCTCGAGCTGCCTGATCCTTTCCCTTGTGAGGTTCATTATCTCG
>JAUVAN010000127.1 GCA_030591725.1 Deltaproteobacteria bacterium | reverse complement strand
ACGTGATGACCTCCATGCTGGAGTCTGTGGTGCGGGAGGGTACCGGTGTTCGGGCGCGCAAGCTGGGGCGTCCGGCGGCGGGGAAGACCGGCACCTCCGACGATCAGATTGACGCCTGGTTTGTCGGCTTCACCCCGGACGTGTCCTGCACCGTGTGGGTCGGCTACGACGACCGTCGTTCCATCGGGGCCAAGGAGTACGGCAGTCGGGCGGCGCTGCCCATCTGGGTCGAGTTCATGAAAGCAGCCCACAAAGGACTGCCGGTGCGTGAGTTCGAACGGCCGCCGGGGGTGGTCAGTGTATTGATCGATCCCGCCAGCGGGTTGCTGGCATACGAAGGGATGGAGGATGCGTTGGAGGAGGTGTTCATCGAGGGCACCGAACCCGGCGAGACGGTGTCACCGCCGGACGTGCTGGCCCTGGACGCCTTTCTCATGGATCAGGCGGGCACCGATGGGGGGATTGTCGGCGTCGCCGACGGAGGAGTTCAGCCCTGAAAAGGATCTTCAGTTGCGAAGTGACCCCACTAAGCGTATCCTTAAAGGTATCATAGGAGGTGCGGTTAAATGAAGATACCAGATATCATTCCCGTCACGGATCTGCGGCAGGATGCTGCGACTGTCCTCAAGAGGTTGCAGGGCTCTGCCGGCCCGCTGGTTGTCACCCAAAGAGGACGGGCCGTTGCCGTAATGCAGCGCATTGACGCATACGAAAAATCGGAGAACGAGCGCGAACTGCTATGCCTTCTGGCGGCGGGAGAGAAAGAGATCACCGTCGGAGAAGGGCACACGCTGGCAAGTGTCATGAAGGAAGCGGACGCCCTGTTGGGGGATGACAGGTCGTGAGGGTGAAGTTCACTCCATCCGCCCGCGCCCAATTCCTGGGAGGACTGGAATACATCCGCCGGGACAGCCCGAAAGCAGCGCGACGATTTCGTGAAAAGGCGGAGAAGGTGCTTCGTCGGCTTGAGGAATTCCCGGATTCGGGCCGCGCAATACCGGAATTTCCCGACTTGCCGCACCGTGAGGTCATTGTTCGCCCGTACCGGTTCTTCTACAGAGTGACCGGCAAGACCGTTTGGGTGGTTGCGGTCTGGCATGGCGCGCAATTGCCGAAGGGGCCCCCTTGAGTCGATCCCCGTAAAATGAGTCTGTCCCCACAAATGAGTCTGGCACCCTTACCAGGTCAAACCCAAAATATTTAAACATTTCAGCTGGTTCAGAAGCTCTTCGTCGCGTGTGCGAGGGCGCCTGGCGTATCCACGTCCTGCCATCTGCCGTCACCAATATCGTGCACCAGGGCGAGCCCCTTCACGGCCAGCGCCTTGACCCCGTCCGAGAGGGTGCAATCGCCGTCCTCGCGGGTGGCGGCCGCCTCGCGTATCCGATCGAACAGGGCCGGCGTGCAGGAGAAGAGCCCGGTGTCCACCGCGTCGAATTCGGCCAGCTCCTTGTGAATCTCCACGATGCGCCCGTCCCGGGTGAGGACCTTGGTGGCGTCATCCTCGTCGTAGATTTGATCCAGCTTGCGATCCACCGCGAGCACCAGGCCCTCCGGAGGAAGCTCGGCGCCTGCCAGCCCGCGAATGAGAGATGCGTCAAAGACATGATCGGCCATGGACAGGAAAAACGGTCTGTAGCCAACCACGTCGCGCGCGGCGAGCACAGAGAGCCCATTGCTCATCCTGTAGTGAGGGTTGGTGATAAACGTTACCTTCAGAGAAGGGTTCCCCTCCTCAACGCCAGCCATTACCTCTTTCGCCCTGTGACCGACCACCACCACAGCCTCTTGAACACCGGCCTCCTCGAACCTGTCCAGTACCCGCAGGATCAAGGCCCGCCCGTTCAGGGGAAGCAGCGGCTTTGGCGGTCCCTCGTCGCTCCTGAGCCGGGATCCCATACCGGCGGCGATTATCACAACAATATTCGGTGAAGAATCACTCATGGCGCCAGCTCCGGAGGCGGCTTCCCCGCAAGAAAACGATAACGGACAATGTTGCGATAGACGCGCCTCACGTAGTTCCTGGTCTGTGCAAAACCGGCCTTCTCCACGAAAACGTCCATGGGAAAATCTCCCGACCTGTCCAGCCATCGGGACACTGCGGCCGACCCGCCGTTGTACGCCATGATCGCCAGGGGTATGGACCCGTGGAACCGCTTCAACAGGTGGGCCAGCTCGTACCCCGCCGCCGCGATGGAATCCTCCGGGCCCGGAAGCTCGCCTTCTTCGAGGGGTGACAGGCCGGCACGCTTTCGATTGGTCTCGTAGGTGTGCGGCATCATCTGCATCATCCCCATGGCCCCGACTCCCGATACGGCCGCGGGATCGAACAGGCTCTCCTTTCGGGCGATGGAGTGGATGAGATCGACGGGCAGGTCGTGGAGATCCTCCTGCTTTCGAACCAGGTCTTCGAACGGGGTCGGGTACGCGGCCCGGGCCCGCCAGAGATTATCCGCCGCAGGAGGCCACTTGAGGCCGCGCGCGGCGCGCCGTATTGCGTGATGGGGCGCGTCGAGGGCCACATAGTGGGTTATCCAGTCCCTGGCGCTCGCCTTCACCTGCCCGGCCTTCTCCGTTGCGCGTAACTCGTCCGAGGCCTGTCTGAAGAGACCGGCACGGGCAAAGAACGCAGCCAACCCCGAGAGTTCCTGCAAAGAGGGCGGCAACTCGTCTGGCTCGCCCGCATCGATGGAGCCCCCGTCGAGGCCGGCATCTATCAGCACATCCGCCGACCCGCATGGACCAGGATCTTTCCCGTCCTTTTCCAGCCTGCGAGCGGCCATCAACGCGTACCATCCAGTGGAATCCGCCTCGCACACATCGTGCAGAAGATCGGCTCCGTCAGTTTTTTTGGCATTGAGACGGGCCACCGCGTACCAGTACCCATTTCGCTCGATGGCCTCCTTGCTAGTGCTCCCCTTCGACGCAGCCGTCAGGTGCGCCTGCGCCCTCCTGTCGAAACCCGCAAGGATCGCGGAGAGCCCCGCCAGAAAATGGGCATCCCTCCTTCTTCCCGGCCCCAGCGGGGTCTTCATCGCCTTTTTGCCATTTCCTACTATCTTCTCCAGCCCGTTCAGCGCCGCCTTGTGGCTTCCCAGGTAGAACTCCAATCGGCACGCCAGGAACCGCGCTTCCGCAGCCCTGCCCTTGTTCCGAGTCTTCTTCGCAAATGCCCGAAAAACCCTTATCGCCTCCTCGTCTTTGTCCAGACGAGAGAGAGCGCGGGCTTTGAGGAACCTGGCCTCGTCCGCGTGGGCCTTGTCGGTGGCGATCACATCGTCCAGCGCACCGATCGCCTTCTTGTAGTGCCTGCGCCTCTTGAAAAGCAGGCGCGCGTTCAACCACTTCGCCTCCCTCTTGAATGCGCCGTCCCGGCCTTTCACGAGAGGACCCAGCGTGGCCGCCGCGTCGTCCCATGCGCGAAGGTCCATGAGCCGTTGCGCTATCTCCACCCGCTGTTTAGGAGTCCACTTTGGCGCCCTATCCAGGTCCTTCAACACATTCAAGGACCTTCTCATGATTACCGAGCGACCGGCGTCACGGGCCAGCCTGGACAGAATCTCCACGGCGGTCTCCCGTCCTTTTCCTTCGCCCTTCACTGCCAATAACGCCTCTGCGTGGGCCAGATCCAGCCGATCCCTGGTTCGCCCCGTGGCGCCCTTGCGGGCCGCTGAAAAGGCTTGCGCCGCATCCCCGAACAGCCCCGCGTCCATGAGCCACTTTCCGCGATTTTCCATGAGCGCCCGCCGCTGACCCGCATTCATGGACGGATCGCTCTCCAGATACTCAAGGACCTCGTCCGCCGCCGCTTTTTGCTCCCCGGATCTCGCCAGAATTTCGATCAGCTTTCGCTTGAGAATATCCTCCAGATCATCACGAGCCCCCGACAGGGACCGCAGCAGGGCAATGGCCTTCTCATGCTCGCCGAGGGCGTCGGCCACCAGCGCCCCGAGGTATCCGGATTCCGAAGATCCTGCGGCCCCTTTCATCAACTTTCGAGCACCCGCCGCATCTCCGGCCTCGAACGCCCTTCCCGCCGCTACCAGATCGACATCAACCTCCCGCCCCGACGCCTTTTGTGCCGGAACGACACCAGCATCGCGCTCCATGTCCGCGGCAGCCCCCGCCTCCCCCGAGACCACTACCGGGCCGCTCCCGCTACACGATGCAATCAGGCCCACGCAGACCACAGTCAAAAACAAGCTGGAGGTGAATGACTTGATTCTTGTATATATTTCCATTGCTTCCGATCCATGGCTTCCACGACACGATGAGTGTGTATCATGACCATTGTCGAGTTCGGAATCCAGTTCGCAGCTGTTGACATTGCTCCTTACACCCGATAGTGAGAGGCCAATGTTCGAGGAAATCAAAGAGCGAATTCAACCGCTTAAGGCCAAGCTCGACGGCCTGAGGGGGCATCTTTGACCTCGCCTCCAAGCTAAAGCGCATCACCAAACTGAACGAGCACGCTTCCCACGAAAACTTCTGGAACGACAACGAGAAGGCACAGTCCGTGCTCAAGGAGAGGGCGCGTCTGGAGGGAATCGTCAACGGTTTCGACAAGCTCGTGAGGGACATTGCCGATTTCGAGGACCTGGTGGATCTGGCGGCCGAGGAGCAGGACACGTCGATGCAGGACGAACTGTTCACCCAGGTAGACACTCTCCAATCGAGAGTGGATGAGACCGAAACCGCCCGGCTCTTGAGCGAACCCCTGGACACCTCCAACGCGTTCGTCTCGTTCTCCCCTGGCGCCGGGGGCATCGATTCAGCCGACTGGGCGGAGATGCTCCTTCGGATGATATCCCGTTACAGTGAGAAGAAGGGTTTCAAAACGAATGTGGTGGAGATCCAGGAAAACGACGAGGCCGGAATCAAATCCGCAACCCTCAACATCATCGGCGAGTTCGCTTACGGATACCTGAAATCCGAGCGTGGCATCCATCGACTCGTGCGGATCTCCCCGTTCGACGCCGCGTCACGGCGACACACCTCATTTGCAGCCATCGACGTCCTTCCTGAAATCGATGACGAAATTGAAATAGAGATCAGGGACGAGGACCTGAGGGTGGATACATACCGTGCCGGTGGCCACGGCGGCCAGCACGTGAACAAGACGGACTCGGCGGTGCGCCTCACCCACGGCCCAAGCGGCATCGTCGTGCAGTGCCAGAATGAGCGATCTCAGTTGAAGAACAAGGCCCAGGCCATGAAAGTCCTCAAGGCCCGCATCTACGAAGCGGAGATGGAGAAGCGAAAAAAGGAAGTCGCGCAACGCAATGCTGACAAGAAGGAGATCTCCTGGGGAAGCCAGATTCGCTCGTATGTGCTCGCCCCTTACCAGCTGGTCAAGGACACCAGGACCGGCGAGGAGACGGGCAACGTGGACGCCGTGTTGGACGGTGATCTCGAACGCTTCGTGCGAGCATATCTGCTCGCCACCGCCGGAGACTGATCCTTGGATATCACCACCATAGTCATCTACCTTGTCTCGATGCTCGCCATCGCCATATTCCTCAACATCGGCGGCTGGTACCTCGTTGTTCGCATCATCAACTCGTTCGGCAAACGGCTCAAGTTCCATCACTTCGTGGCAACACGGCACCTGCGCGGTAGAAAGACCGGTTTTCTTACTGCCATCGGGATCCTGGCGATCCTGGGCGTGTCGTTCTCTTCGTGCACGCTCACCACGGTTCTCTCGGTGATGGGCGGCTTCTCCGACGACCTCAAGCAAAAGATCATCAGCACAAACGCCCACATCATCGTAGACAACTACGGCTCCGATCTGGGTGGCTCGCAGGCTGCAGAAAGCTCCGGCGATGACCTCCGATTCTCGTCGTGGAAAGAAGTGCTTGCCGCTGTCGAGAAAGTGGACGGCGTCCTGGCGGCGACTCCGGTCGTCCAGGGCGAGGCGATGATGAACGCCAGAACCAACAACCACGGCATCCAGCTCAAGGGTGTGGACCCAAAAAGCCTTGAGAGAGTGAGCCAGGTGTTGACCGGGCTGGACAAGGGGAAAGCAGAATACATTACCAACCCCAACGCGCTGTTCAAGCATGTGCGGGAGCGGAGGGCTCGTCTTTACGGCTTCTCCGGGAAGAAGACGGATGTCGACTCCGATGACAACAAGAAGGACAACGGCTTCATCCCCGCGCCGGTCAATCCCAAGCAAAGGGTGCTCCCCGCCGTAATCGTCGGGAGGGAACTCGCAACCTCGCTTCGCCTGTACCTGGGTGAGGAAGTAAACATCATCTCACCCCTCGGAGACATCGGACCCACCGGACCCATACCAAAAAGTCGACCGTTCCGGGTGGGAGGAGTCTTCTTCTCGGGCATGTACGAATTCGACAGCCTCTACGCGTACACCTCCATCGAAGCAGCGCAGGAATTCCTTCGCAAGGGCGACAGGATCTCCCAGATCGACGTGGCTGTAGTCGACCCGGACAACGCCATCAAGATTTCAACAATGATTTTGGAAGAGCTGGGCGGCAAGCTGCGCGTTCGCCCGTGGCAGGAGATCAACACCAGCCTCTTCTCCGCGCTCAAGCTGGAAAAGATAGTAATGTTCATCTTCCTGTCCTTTGCCATCCTGGTGGCATCCTTCTGTATAATCGCCACCCTCTCCATGCTCGTAGTAGAAAAGAGCGCCGACATCTCCATCCTGCTGACACTCGGATCCACTCCGAGCACGGTCCAGAAGATCTTCAGGTTCGAAGGCCTCCTCATCGGACTGGTGGGAACTACCGGTGGTCTGCTGGTGGGCTTTGGACTCTGCATGGCCCTAAAATACGTGGGGCTGCCCATCGATCCGGAGGTCTGGTACATCGACAAACTCCCGGTCAATATTTCCCCCCTGGAGTTCCTGGCGGTAGGACTGGCCTCTCTTTGCATCACTCAGTTGGCCACCTTCATCGCAACGTGGATCGCGTCCAGCCCCAACCCGGTGGAAGGATTGAAAAATGCCTGACAGCCAAGAGCTGCTCCTCGATATTACCGACTTGCACAAGGAGTTCATTCACCGCGGCGAGCGCATCAGGGTACTCACAGGACTCCATCTACAAATAAAACAGGGCGAGATGTGTGCTGTGGTCGGCGCATCCGGGGCGGGCAAGTCAACGTTCCTGCACGTTGTGGGAACTCTGGACACCCCCACCTCCGGACAGATCCTGTGCCGGGGACAGAACATCACTCGTTTCTCCCAGAAGGCCCTGTCGGATTTTCGCAATCGAACCATCGGTTTTGTCTTCCAGTTTCACCATCTGCTGCCGGAGTTCACCGCCCTGGAGAACACCATGATGCCGGGGATGATCCAGCGTATGAATCACGACGATATTGAGAAGCGCGCGAAGAACATCCTCGAGGAGGTGGGTCTATCCCACCGACTGACCCACAAGCCGGGAGAGCTCTCCGGCGGCGAACAGCAGAGGGTTGCCCTGGCCCGCGCCCTCGTCATGGAGCCCGCCCTCATTCTTGCGGACGAGCCTACGGGAAACCTGGACAGGGAGACCTCCGACGGAATCCACGAGCTCTTCTTCTCCATGAACCGTCGTTACAACACCACCATGATCCTGGTCACTCACAACCGGAATCTGGCCGCCCGCATGCCCCGCACCCTTATGCTGGAAGACGGCAAAGTTCACGACATTGAAAACGGGGCGTTCTAAAATAGTTTGGAAATAGTCGGATCTACTCCCCGAAGACCTTGCGAATGAATTGATCTCCCTCGAGAAGGCCGAGGGAGCCGGGCTTCACTTGCTCCTCGTCGTAACCCTGAACGCTGTCGGCCTCGGCGTCTGGCCTCCAGATGGCCACGGGAACCGGATCGCTCGCATGACAACCGGTCTCCACGGGGGTTGGATGATCCGGAAGGACTGCCACGGTGACCCGGAGGTCGCGCTCCTCGATCCCGGCCAGCAACGGCCGCACGATCCGATTGTCGAGATATTCAATGCACTTGATCTTGAGATCGAGATCCCGCGCGTGGCCGGCCTCGTCGGTGGCCTCCACGTGAAGGTATACAATATCGTATTTCTCGAGCGCCTCCAGGGCGGCCTGAGCCTTGCCCTCATAGTTGGTATCGTGAAGACCGGTAGCGCCCTCCACGAGGATCTTCTCCATCCCGGCATACACACCCAGACCCTGGATGAGATCCACCGCCGAAATGACCGCGCCGCTCACACCGTGTAGATCCTGGAAGGTGCTCATGCTCGGTCGACGCCCGGGAGACCAGACCCACATGCAGTTGGCCGGATCCTGGCCCCTGTCCACGCGGGCCCTGTTCACCGAATGATCCGTCAGAATCCGGCGGGCATTTTTGTGAACCTCAATGAGCCTGTCCACCGTTTCCACCGCGCCGTCGTTCAACGCCCACGGCATCAGATCGACCTCGAGTTCACCCACGTGATCGTGAGGCGGCGCACAGTCGAAATCCTTGCTGGCCCATCCCCCCGGCAATACCAACAAGTGCCTGAAGCTCACTCCCGGATGAAATTTTACTGGACGGTCGCCCAAGGCGCTCCCCAATTTATCATCGAGATCCCGGATCAACTGTACGGATTCCTCTGTTGAAATGTGACCTGCCGAGTGGTTTTTGATCTTCCCTTGCGAGTCGATGCACAACAGGTTGCAGCGCATGGCCACATCCCCGGCGCCGAGATCGACCTTCATGCTGGCCGCCTCGAGTACGCCGCGTCCCGAAAAGCACACCGCCGGGTCGTACCCAAGCACGGAGAGATTCGCCACCGCCGAACCATTCGGCTGTCCCTCGGGAACGGTCACAAACCGACCGGTGACGCCCATCCTTGCGATCCGGTCGATGTGAGGTTTGTTTGCAACCATGAGCGGCGTCTTGCCGCCAAGTTTGGCGACCGGGTGATCCGACATCCCGTCGCCCAGTACAATCACCGCCTTCATGAACGGTACTCCGAAACCAGGTGGTTCTTGAACCTTGCGTAGTCCAGATCCATCTCGCCGAAGATCTCCTCCTGTTCATCCAGCCCTTCGAGGCTCGGTGGCAGGACAGGATCCTTCCCTGTGATGGCCCTGATCTCTTCGGGAAACTTGGCGGGGTGCGCCGTCTCCAGGGAAATAGACGTCCTGGACACCGCGTCCGGATTTTCCTCAAGGTATCTGGTCAGCCCCGCCCATCCAACGGCGCCATGAGGTTCCAGCATGACACCGTGATCCCGAAACACCCGACCGATGGTGGCGCGGGTCTCGTCGTCGCTGATGCTGATCCCGTAGAAGTCTCGGTTGACGGCCTTGAGATCCGGGGCCGAAACCAGCGTCCCAACCTCGTCCATCTGTCCTCCGTAGAGAGCTACCAGACGCGCCAGGTTCGATGGATGCCCCACGTTCATGGCGTTGGAGATGCACACAAGAGATGGATCGATCTTCTCATAAACCCCGGAGGCGAAGAACCTGGGCACCTCGTCGTTGGAGTTGGTCGCCACCAAGAAACGGGAAACCGGTAACCCTCCTTTGAGCGCGAGCACACCGCCCATCAGGTCTCCGAAGTTGCCCGACGGAACAGAGAACACAACCTCCTCGCCGCCTGCGATATCAGTCAGACGTGACGCGGAATACACGTAGTACACCGATTGGGGTAAGAGGCGGCCGATGTTGATGGAGTTGGCGGAGGACAGGTTCAGGTCGGTCAGGTCACGATCCGCAAACGCCCTTTTCACCAGCGCCTGACATTCGTCGAACTTTCCCTCCACTGCGATGGTGGATATGTTCCCGCCGAGGGTGGTCATCTGCTTGCGCTGCCGGTCGGACACCTCCTCCCTCGGGAAGAGCACCAGCACCTGGATGCCTTCGACTCCGAGGAAAGCATGAGCCACCGCCGAGCCGGTGTCGCCGGAGGTGGCTGTGAGAATGAGCAGATCCGTATTGCGCTCGCGAACGAGACGACCGAGCGCCAGCCCCATGAATCTGGCCGCGAAATCTTTGAACGAAGCGGTCGGACCGCGATCCAGGCGCATCACCCAGCTTTGACCGGTTACCTTTT
>JAUVAN010000124.1 GCA_030591725.1 Deltaproteobacteria bacterium | reverse complement strand
TTATTGTTTATTGTATTTGCATACGCAATTTTGAAAAACAAAGGAGAATCGAGATGAGAAACTTCTTGAATGTAGCAGCATTTGTTCTTGCAGCCGTCTGGCTGACAGGTTGTGTGGTCCATCATCACAAGGTGGGATCCAGTGATGATTCCGGCAAGAAAAGCAGGGCCAAACCGGCAGTGGTCAAGGACGACAAGGTGGAGAAGAAGGAGCGGAAGGCAGCTGTCAAGGAAGAGAAGAAGGAAGAAAAGGAAGCCGTCAAGGAAGAGAAGGAAGCCGCCAAGGAAGAGAAGAAAGAGGAGAAGGACGCTCTCAAGGAGGCCAAGGAAGCCGCCAAGAAGGCCGCCAAGGAAGCCAAGGAAGCCTCCAAGAAGGCCGCCAAGGAAGCCAAGGCCGCCGCAAAGGCCGCCAAGGACGCCGCCAAGAAGCAGGCCAAGGAGGCCCACGAGGCTGCAAAGAAGAAGGCCAAGGAAGCGGCAGAAGCCGCAAAGAAGGCTGCCAAGGAAGCCAAGGACGCCGCCAAGAAGGCCGCCGACGAGGCGAAGAAGGTTGCCGATGAGGCCAAGAAGGAGGCCAAGGAGGCCAAGGACGCCGGCAAGGAGGTCAAGAAGGAGGCCAAGGATACGGCCAAGGAGGCCGAGAAAGCCGCCAAAGACGCCGCCAAGGAGGCCGAGAAAGCCGCTGCGGAAGCTGCCAAGGCCGCCAAAAAGGCAGCCAAGGACGCCGAGAAAGCCGCCAAACAAAAATGGAAGAAAGATAAGTAGGGGCAGACCTATGTGTCTGCCCTGATGACACAAAAGGGCGAACACGCAGGTTCGCCCCTACGAACGTCGCCCGCCCTGGAACCTAGCTCTTGTGGCAACCCTTACAGCTCTTGACCGCCTTCAACTTCTCGTTGTCCGCGTTGGCCTTGAGCTGGACCTTGTGGCATCCGTCCTTGCAGGTCTTGTGGAAGGCGTCCTTGGGGATGAGTATGCCGTCGGTCTTGCCGTCGTGGCAGCCTTCGGACATACAACCCTTGATGCCGGCCTTTTCTTCTCCCGCCATGTGATGGCACACGCCGCACTTGCCGCCGACTGCGTCGAATCCCGTATGGGCCTTGTGGGGGAACTTGAACGGGGGTTTCTTCCCGCCCTCTATCGTCAGCGTGAGCACGTCGTCAACCACGGGCTCCGCCGCAGCCGCCTCGGCCGGCTTTGCCTCGTCCGGCTTGGGTTCGGCCGGCTTTGCCTCGTCCGGCTTGGGTTCGGCGGGCTTTGCCTCGTCCGCCTTCGCCACTGGTTCGTCCGCCTTCGGTTCGACTTTTTGTTCGCCGCAGGCCACAAAAGCCAACATCGAGGCGACCATAACAAACAACATGACTCGTTTCATTGTGCTCCTCCTTGTCCATGCCTTACTTGTGCGTGAATTTTACACTTATCTCATGATCAGACAAGTCCGGTTTCTATTGTTCAATCGATGGTCATCGAAATCGGACAGTGATCCGACCCCATGACGTCGGGGTGGATCTCGGAAACCCGCAGCCGTGGTTCGAGTACCTCTGATATACAGAAATAGTCGATGCGCCAGCCCACGTTCCGCTCCCTGGAGTTGGCGAAGTTGCTCCACCATGTGTAGTGGCCTCCCTCCTTGCACAGATGTCGAAAAGTGTCGATGAACCCCGATTTCTGGAGCTTGTCGAAGGTGGCGCGCTCCTCGTCGGTAAAGCCGGCGTTCTTGCGGTTTGCCCCGGGGTTGGCCAGATCGATCTCCTCGTGAGCAACGTTGAGGTCGCCGCAGAAGACGACCGGTTTCTTCTTCTCCAGCGTCTGGAGGTGTTTTCTGAAATCCACGTCCCATTTCGTTGTGCGGTATTCGAGGCGTGCCAGGCCCCGTTGCGAGTTCGGAGTATAGACCGTTACCAGGTAATAGTCTTCGAGCTCGGCGGTGATGAGCCGGCCTTCAGTGTCATGCTGTTTCTTTCCCATGCCTCGAACGACGCTCTTGAATTCGACCTTTGAGAGTATCGCCGTTCCCGAGTAGCCTTTTTTCTGCGCTGAATTCCAGTGCACTCGATAGCCCTGCGGTTCGAATTCCACTTGATCAGGAGTGGCCCTTACCTCCTGAAGACAGATGATGTCAGCGTCGAAATCGTAGAGCCAGTCGAGAAAACCCTTCTTCAGGGCCGCGCGAATGCCGTTGACGTTCCAGGATACTATTCTCATGTGCTCCTCGGGTCTGGTTGTCTTGTTAGGGTTGTTATCATATAGCGTTTAGGAGAGATGGAAACGGATAGAATCTTCAAGCGTCTCGAGGCCCTTGTGGGAAAATCCGCGCTGGAGCGTTTGCGCGAAGCGAGGGTAGCGCTCTTCGGAGCGGGTGGGGTGGGAAGCTGGTGCGCCGAAGCGCTCGTGAGGAACGGCATCGGCAGGCTCACCGTCATGGACTCCGATCTGGTGTGCGAGACCAACATCAATCGGCAGCTTCAGGCGACCTGCTCGACCCTGGGAATGCCAAAGGTGAAGGCGCTGACAGAACGCCTCGTGGACATCAACCCCGACGCGGAGATCATCGGGCATTTCGAGAGCTGGAACCTACAGTCATCCGAGTCATTCGATCTCGCCGAATACGACTATATAGTCGACGCAATAGACAGCCTGGGCGCCAAGGTAGATCTCATCGCGCGAACTCTCGCGGGTGGCAACGTTCTCTTCAGCTCGCTGGGGGCGTCACGCAAGCTGGACCCCACGCGGATTCGTGTGGACAACTTCTGGGATGTGGAGGGTTGCCCCCTGGGGAAGCACATGAGGAAGCGGCTGCGAAATCGAGGTGCGACCGAGAACTTTATGTGTGTTTACAGTAACGAGAACCTCCCCGCGCTTTCCCCGGAGGTCGCCGATGTTCAGGATGACATGGAGCGGCGGATCCACGGTTCGGCGGTTCACGTGACGGCGGTGTTCGGCCTTGTTCTGGCGGGCCTTGTTGTTCAGGATGTTGTAGGAAAACAGGGATAACAGGTGGAGGATGACGGTCATGGGTACCGGGAAAAGGGTAATGGTCGCGATGAGCGGCGGCGTCGATTCGAGCGTCGCGGCGGCGATCCTCAAGGAGCAGGGGTACGACGTGATCGGTGCGACGCTGGTGTTTCGGCCGGAAGGGAATGTGGGCAAGATCAGCTGGTGTTGTGGGGACGGCGCCGTTCAGAGCGCTTCGGCAGTGGCGGACCAGCTGGGGATCGAGCACCACGCGGTGGACGCGGCCGATGAGTTCGAGCGGGAAATACTGAAGCCGTCATGGGAAGAGTACGCTCGCGGCAGGACACCGAGCCCGTGTATCAACTGCAACGCGAAGATGAAGTTCGGCCTCCTGATGAGGCATGCTTCGAATCTGGGTGCGCAAGCCATGGCGACCGGTCACTACGCGTTGCTCGAAAAAGGTGGAGAGCGCGGGCTGTTTCGTGGTCGGGATACGTCGAAGGATCAATCTTACTTCCTGTTTGCCCTGAGCCGCGAGCAACTCGACAATGTGGTTTTCCCCCTTGGTGGCATGGAGAAGAGTGAAGTAAGGACGATTGCTTCAAAGATGGGTCTCAAGAGCGCAAACCGCCAGGAGAGTCAGGACGCTTGCTTCGCCATCGAGGGTGGCGGTTTCTCGGAAGCTCTGCGGGTCAGATTCGACGCCGCTGCGCGCGCGGGGGATGTGATCGATCCTCGCGGAGAGAAGCTTGGTCGGCACAAGGGAATTCACCTTTACACGATCGGGCAACGAAAGGGTCTGGGTATTGCGGTCGGATGCAGGGCCTATGTGTCCAGGATAGACGCGGATGCCCGCAGTGTTGTGCTCAGTGACGACCCTCACGATATCGAGTCGATGCGGTTGACCGCGTCGGATCCGACCTGGATTGACGGGGCGCCGCCATCTTTCCCTCTTCGATGCACCGCGCAGATAAGGTACCGGCATTCACCGGCAGGGGCGGTGGTGAATCCCGACGGTAAGGGCGGCCTTCGAGTTGAGTTCGATGAGCCTCAGCGCGCCATCGCACCTGGCCAGGGGGTGGCCTTCTTCGATGGGGACAGAGTATTGGGTGGTGGCTGGATCGACTGAGTACTAAATTTGACAAGTTGCCAATAAATGTCTACCTGGTGTTATCACTTTAACCAAAGCTGGTTCTACAATGTTGAAGTTATCGACAAAAGGGAGATACGGGCTGCGCGCGATGATCGAACTCGCACGCGTATACAACAACGGGCCCCTGATGATGAGCGCCATCACCAAGCGCCAGGAGATTTCCCGAAAATACCTGCATGCCATACTGACCGCGCTCAAGGGCGCGGGACTGGTGAGGGCCGTGCGCGGCGCCAAGGGGGGATTCATGTTGGCCAGGGATCCCGGCGACATTGGTGTGCACGAGATCTATGCCGCGTTGGAGGGGAAGCTCTCAATCGTGGATTGCGTGACCAACGAGACCATCTGCGGTCGGGTCGACGTATGCGAAACGCGGGACATGTGGAGGCAACTGAACGACGCCATGTTCAAAGTTCTCTCGGGGGTGACCCTTGCGGATCTGGTAAAAAAACCGGCGAACAACGTTCTGCGCGAGCCCGACATGTGCGCTCCAAAGCGTCGGAAGAATAAGACAAATCTCTGATAAATTAAGAACGGCGTCAGGTGCTACTGATTGGCCTGCTGGATAGATGTGATGGATCCCTGCGGCCCGCTCCCGTTTCCGTCCTGATAATAGAGCAGTTCCGCCGTTTGCAGGTCAATGACCGCATAGATGGGAAGCATGATGGTGCTCAGTCCCATGTGCGGGAGAATGTCCGCGACGCCTCTGCCGGAGACATAGTCGGTTGCCATCTGCGCGTTGGCCGTCGAGTATGCCACCGCCGTGCTGACGTCAATTACGCCGCCGGTGCCGTCCAGCCCGTATACCACCCCGAGAATAACCCCGTTTGCTGCGTGAATGGCCGATGCGTTACTTTCAACCCAACTGAGTTGATCAACGTCGGTCGGTCACGTCGAGCACCAGCTGGACCACACCAGGAGCACCGATTGCTTTCCGGCGCAGGCCATGTCCTCCAGAGAGAAGGTGGTTTCGGTTTGCTCCACGATGTGATCTCCGTCAGAGTCGGCATAGCCGGAGATCTGGAAGTTGAAGGTCTTCTGGCCAATGGTCCAGGCGGTTCCCCACGTGAGGTTGTCGCATTCCGCGTCGGAATCGGTGTCGGAATCGGTATCGGAGTCAGAGTCAGAGTCAGAATCTGAGTCCGAGTCTGAGTCAGAATCCGAATCCGAGTCGGAATCAGAATCGGAATCGGAAGAACCCCGACTTGGATCATTGTTGCAGTAGGTCAAGGCTGCCGCCATGACCATCATTACGGTAGACATACAAACGAGTAAAAATGTTGTACGCATTCCTGTTCCTCCTTTTTTATCTGATTGTAAAAGTATATGGCATTTTCGCAGCGGACGGTATGAAAAAAATATTTAAGCCTTGCACTCATCGACAGTTACTCGTTGCGACGCGTCAAATTTCACCTGACAAGGCACAGGGAAGTCGGATAAAAGACCGGGATGGCTTCGTTCGGAGAATTGATGCTCTGCGTTACCGCTGTGCTTTCCGCTGCAGGGGGAGCGCTGTGCCTGGCGCGTGGAAACGAGCGTAGATTCTATGACGTGAGCAAGCGCCTCTTCGTGGCTGCCGCGGCGTCGGGCGGCCTGGTGCTCATTGCGATTCTCTTCTTGTTGGTCATCCATGACTACCGGGTGGAGTACGTCCGGGACTACGCGGATCGAACCATGTCCCTCGGTTTTCTTTTAACAGCCGTATGGGGTGGGCAGCAGGGCTCACTAGCTCTCTGGGCGGTGCTCCAGACCTGGTACACGGCTGCTGCGGCTGTGTGGTTCGGCAAGCGGGAGCCGACCGGGGCGCCGGTGGCGTTCGGTTTCCTGGCCGCCATCCAGGTGTTCTTTCTACTGCTGGTGCTCTTTCACTCCAACCCGTTCGATCCGCTGGGAACCACGGCATCTCACGGCGTGGGCCTGAATCCCCTTTTGCGGAATTTCTACATGGTGTTTCACCCGCCGACGCTTTTTTTGGGTTTCGTTGGTTTCTCCGTCCCCATGGCATTCGCCCTGGCGGCCCTGGTAAACGGCAACCTGGACAGTGGATGGCTTGTCTCACAGCGTCCCTGGATACTGTTTGCCTGGCTGTTCCTGAGCATCGGCAACATCCTGGGTATGGTGTGGGCATACGAGGAGCTGGGGTGGGGTGGATACTGGGGATGGGATCCGGT
Source organism: Deltaproteobacteria bacterium (assembly GCA_030591725.1). Taxonomy (GTDB): domain Bacteria; phylum Myxococcota_A; class Polyangia; order JAAYKL01; family JAAYKL01; genus JAUVAN01. Next base: position 3,811 of record JAUVAN010000124.1, on the reverse strand, counting down.
GGAAAACGCTTCGTTCATGCCGTGGCTGACGGCGACGGCCCTGGTTCACTCGGCCATGGCCGAGGAGCGCCGGGGGATAATGCGCCGCTGGAACATCCTGCTTCTGGTCTTCACTTTCCAGTTGATCATCTTTGGCACGTTCCTGACGCGTTCGGGTGTCATCGAGTCGGTGCATGCCTTCGCCGGAGCCACCACAGGGCCGTACTTTCTGGGGCTCATGGTCGCTTCCGGCACACTACCGATAGCCCTGATCTTCGTTCGAATGTTTGCGCTTGCTCCGAAGAGATCCATCTCCTCCATGTTGTCTCGAGAGTGGGCGTTGCTCGTGGGCAACTGGGTGTTCATGGCCGCCACGGTGTTCGTCTGGGTCGCCACCATGATGCCGCTTTTCTCCGAGCTGTTCTCCGGGGAAAAGATCACGCTCACGCCGGCCTTTTTCAATCGCTGGATGGTGCCCATCGGGCTCGTTGTTCTCGGCCTGATGGGGATGTGCACGATCATGGGATGGCGCGGACAAAAGCCGAACGAGTCCCTGGGGCGGTTTGCAATGCCGGTGTTCGTGGGTGTTTTCGCGGGAACGCTCAGCGTGTTCTTCGGCTCGTGGCGACCTGATCTGGGGGGTCCCATGTCTGCGGCGCCGGCCATCTCCATCGGCCTCGTTGCGATGGTAGCCGCCAGCCTCGCGCGGTCTCTTCGGCTCACGATCCTGGAGTCGGGGAAGGCCGGCCATACGCCCGGGCGCATCCGGCGAAGGTTTGGTGGACAGCTCGTGCATCTCTCTATGGTCCTCATGTTCGTCGGCTTCACGGGAAGCGGATTCACGCAGGAGGTTCAGGGCTCGATGGGTCCTGGTGATCACCTGAACATCGCCGGGTACAGGGTCGGTTTCATCGGCCTGCGGTGGGACAGGGATTTCGAGCGTGAGGCGGTCTTTGCCGATCTCGAGATACGAGATCCGGGGGGCAAGACCATGGGTGTGCTCTCGCCGGCCCGGTTCGTCTACCACTCTCACCCGGGACAGCCCACCAGCGAGGTGGTTATTGAGACCGATCTGGCCGGGGATCTATTTCTCATTCTGGGCGAGACAGACGAGGCCCGTGGGAGGGCGGTGATCCGGGCCGTCGTGAACCCCCTGGTCGTCTGGATATGGCTGGGCGGCGTGCTGCTGGTTCTGGGTACTCTCGTGGCTTTCATCAGGCCCGGCGCCTTCCTGGCCGTCCTGGAGATGAAACGGGAGACCCGCTCCCGGTACGCCGGCGCGGTTGTGGTCATCGGCACGGCATTTACGGCAGCCCTGGTGGCCGGACTTGTCAGAAACATGCCCGCTGCCATCGCGGTTCTGGGCGCGCTGACTCTACTCGCGGCGATCCACCAGTTTGCCGGTGCGCTCAGCGGGCTCATACGGGACGGGGGCGGACGATGATCGCGGCTGCATTCCAGGTTGTGTTCCTTGCGTTGTGGTGCTCCGTGGGGATACCTGACGCAGGATCGCCGCCGGTAACAACCCCCGTCAAGCCTCTCGGAGCCACTGACGATCCCGCTCACGTCAAGATCAGCCATCTTCACATAGTGCTGAGTCGCAAGGGAGATCGCGTCATGGTTTCGGAGATTCTCACCCTCGCGAGCGGTGACGGGAAGAAGTTCTGGACATCGTCCGGGTACTTCATCCCATTTCCGAGAAATGCCGTGGCCCCTGCGATCACTGGTGAAAAGCACGAGCGGCCCGACATCAAGATCGAAGCAGACGGTTTTCGGGTGCACACTCCGATCTTTCCCGGCGGACTGGACGTGGCGCTGAAGTTCGAATTGCCCATCGTCGGGGAGTCGGTTGTTCTGGAGCAAGCTCTTTCGTCGCCGGTCGAGTCCGGACGGATCATCTCCACCTGGACCATCAACAACGCACGCCTGGAGGCAAAGGGATTCGGAAAGGCGTCGTTGACCGATCTGCCCAGCGGGCTCGCCGCCCTCGTGGCCATGGGTCGCGGGGTCGAGCGAAAAAAGATATCCGTGACCCTCACCGGGCTGAAGGACGATCCCGGGAGCGTACGGCGCACGAACACTTTTGCCCTGTGTGTGATGTTCCTGCTCGCCGGGATTGTGTTCTGGTTTTTGGGGCGAAAAAGAAGCGCGGCGGTGATGGATGAGTCGTGATCTCGCCAGTGTAAAGTTGGACGGGGTCACCAAGTTGTTCGGCGCTGTGCGCGCCCTTCACCGGATCAATCTGGAAGTAAAATCAGGTGAGGTAGTGGCGATCATGGGCGGGAACGGCGCGGGCAAGTCCACGCTCCTTTCCATCCTCTCACTGACCATGCGCCCCACGAGGGGGAAGGTCCTCTTTGACGGTAAAGAGGTTCGATTCGGAGATCCAACGGCCAGGAGTGTTGTCGGATTGCTCTCCCATCAACCGCTCGTCTATCCCGACATGACCGGGCGCGAGAACCTCATACTGTTTGCGGGGCTCTACGGGCTGGACGGGCAACGGGAGGTAGAGGCCGTGCGGGAGCGCCTGGGGTTGGGCGGATTCCTCGACGATCGCCCCACGAGAGTCCTTTCTAGAGGGCAGCTCCAGCGTGTGGCGCTGGCCCGTGCTCTGATCTCCGCGCCGAGTCTCCTGCTTCTGGACGAGCCGGCCGCAGGCCTGGACAGCTCGGCGATCGCGCACATCGAGGCGGTCCTGGGAGACCACGGGAAGGCCGGCGGAATAGCGGTGCTGGTGACCCACGAGCCGGACCTTGCGGCGCGGGTCGCCGATCGTGCGGTGATGATCAAGAACGGGCGGATCGTGTTGGATCGGCCGGCGCCGGACAGCGCGGCGGGGTGGCGGGAGATCTACGTCGAAGCGGTGGAGGGGGGAGGGCCATGAGATTCCTTCGCGCCGTGTGGGTAGTGTTCGTCAAGGATCTCAAAGTAGAGTTGAGGACCCGTGAGATCATCCTTTCCACCGGCCTGTTCGCGCTCCTTGTTGTGGTGCTCGCCGCCTTCGCGTTCGGTTTGAACACCATGTCCGGCGTGAGTGCCTCGTGCGGTGTACTGTGGATAGCGGTGGCCTTTTCGGGGATCCTGGCTCTGGGACGGACATTCATGCGCGAGCGGGATTTCGGCGTGTGGACCGCGCTTCTCATGACCCCGGTTCCACGGGCGGCGCTCTACATGGGAAAGATGCTCGGCCTGCTGGTGTTTCTCATTGTGGTGGAGATTGTGCTGATCCCGGTCATCGAGCTGTTCTTTCACGCGCCCCTGATGGCAAATATTCACATGCTCGCGCCCATCCTCCTCGCGGGTACGCTGGGTTACGCGGCGGCAGGCGCCCTGTTCGGCGCCATGACCATTCGCACTCGCATGAAGGACCTCCTGCTGGGTGTTATCCTGTTTCCGCTCATCGCCCCGCTGCTCATCGCCTCGGTCAAGGCAACCGAGGCCGTGCTAGTCGGTAACGGCTTCGCCGGCGCGTCCGACTTCATCAAGATCATATTGATCTTCGACACGATCTTCATTCTGGGAGGATTGTGGTTGTTCGACGTCCTGATGGAGGACTGACGAACTCTGCCCACCCCTTGACCCACGCTGTTCAACGATCTATATTTATAAATAGGACAAAACGTTTTGACCAAGGTCTAACAATATGGACAATAACACGATCAGCACCAGCGAACTCAAGGCACGTTGCTCCAAGATCATCAGCGACATCGCACAAAAACGGGCCGCGGTTGTCATTACAAAGCATGGGCGCCCCGTCGCCAAAATCGTGCCCATGGACGACGAGGAGCCTGTCAGCCTGTTCGGCTTCGCAAAGGGCGGAATCACCATTCAC
>JAUVAN010000466.1 GCA_030591725.1 Deltaproteobacteria bacterium | reverse complement strand
GGGAACTCAAAACTCAAAAGTAAGAACTCAAAACTCTGCCGAGGGGGGGTGGGTGGAGCTAATAGCTAATACCTAACAGCTAATACCTTCCTGGCGACGAGGCCCTCCACAACAGCGCCACGCCGACTGTGGATTCCAGGGAGAAAGTTCAAGCTGGGGAAGGGCTGGGTGGGAACTCAAAACTCAAAAGTAAGAACTCAAAACTCTGCCGAGGGGGGGTGGGTGGAGCTAATAGCTAATACCTAACAGCTAATACCTTCCTGGCGACGAGGCCCTCCGCAACAGCGCCACGCCGACCTTAGGTTCCCGGTAGAGGATCAAAGCTCGGGGTCGATAAATTCGAAATTCGAAATTCGAAATCCGAAATTTTCCGGCCGGCCGGCCGGCTGGCCGAAGGCTACCGCTTGAAAAACCCCGAGCTCTTGCCGCCGCCATTTGCCAGCTGCTGGTTGAGATCCTTGATGCGCTCGTTGAGGGCGTTGATCTTCTGCTGCGACTCCTCGCGGGCCCGCTGTACCTCGGAACGGGCGATTTCCGCCTCGCGCTGAAGCTCGTCGGTGCCGCCGGAGGTTTCCTGGATCTGGTCCCGGAGGGCGGCAAGATCGGCCTCCAGGGCCTCGATCTGCTCGTCCTTCTCCTGGAGCTTGGAGCTGTGGCGCTCCTCCATCTCCTCGTAAAGCCGCTTGGTTTCGATCAGTTCGGTGATCTGAGAGAAATCTGCGGGCGATGGTGACATTTCACCCTCCCTGAAGCGTTCTTCGATGCTCGGAAACATCTCTCGCAACTTGAGCGAAAGATCTTCGGGATCGGCAGAGGCATCGATGGCCTGTTCGTAAGTGATTTGATTGTGGGCGAGGAGAGCGATCAACGACTGGTTCATGCTCTGCATGTGGTAGAAGTTGACCGAGTTCTCCATCTCCTCGAGGATCTCCTTGATCTCACCCTGCTCAATGTGTTTGGAGATCTTCGGCGCGTTGACCAAGATTTCGCAAATGGGCAACCGGCCCTTTTCCTCTTTGTCCTGGACCAACTGCATGGACACGATGGCCTTCAACACCAGGCCGAGCTGACCGCGGACCTGGGTCTGCTGGTCGGCGGGATAGGCGTCGATGATGCGATCCACCGTCTGCGCGGCGTTGTTGGTGTGGAGGGTGGAGAAGACGAGATGCCCCGTCTCGGCCGCGGTAATGGCCGTTGCCATGGTTTCCAGATCGCGCATTTCGCCGATCATGATTACGTCGGGATCCTGGCGCATCGAGTTAGTGAGGGCCTCCATGAACGACGGAGTGTCGGTGCCGACCTCGCGTTGCGAGACGGTTGCCTTGTCGTCCTGGAAGAGAAACTCGATGGGATCTTCGATGGTCACCACGTGACACTGTCGCGCTTTGGCGATGAGATTGATCATCGCCGCCAGCGTCGTGCTCTTGCCGGAACCCGTCGGACCGGTTATCAGGACCAATCCGCTGGGATACTCGGTGAAGGACTCGATGACATCGGGCAGGTTGAGCTCGTCAACCGTTTGGATTTCGAAGGGCACCCGTCGGAAGACCCCGGCCATCGTTCCTCGCTGCATGAATATGTTGCACCGAAAACGGGCGACCCCCGGAACGCCGTATCCCATGTCCACAGCCTGTCGTTTCTCGAATCGTGCGCGCTGGCCCGGGCTGAGGATCTCGTTGAGCATCTTTTCCACATCTTCCGGCTGCAACGGATCCGCCTTGATCGGAATCAGCCGGCCCTGAATCCGCAGCAGCGGCGGGCGCATCGGCTTGAGGTGGAGGTCCGAGGCCCCCTTCTTTGTCATGAACATCAGTAGTTCTTTGAGCTCCACCAATCCTCCTTTGAGCTCCGACGGACTATCTCAAATTTAACACACCGGTGCTCCGCTACCGCCCAGGTCGGTCGCGTTTCCCGTCGCGGAGCACAGTTTCCATCTCCGTGGCCGCCCGCCGTCCGCGGTCTGCGACCGCGTCCACGCGTTGGAGGCCGAGGTCTCCTCCGAGAGCTTGCTCTCGTCGGAGCCATCGGCCTCCAACGCTGCGCGCCTGGCGGCGCGCCGGCGGGCTGCATTCGTGCGGACGGACGCCCTCGAACTCCATTATTCCCGCCCCCACCCCCCGCCCACCCGCCCTCGGAAAGCCACGTTGGGCTTCGCCCACCGCGAACTTCAGAGAGGTAGTTGTGTAAAATGGCAGTGGAGGCTTATTGTGGTGCGTCGACGGTGCTGGAAGCGCATCGCGTGACGAGCACAACCGGGTTCGTCGTG
>JAUVAN010000132.1 GCA_030591725.1 Deltaproteobacteria bacterium | reverse complement strand
TGACCGTGGATGCCCAGGGTGTTGTCGCCGGTTTCCATTACCAGGTAATAGGTGTCCGTGTACGGCCACTGGTTGGAGTAGGTTCCCAGCGTGGAAACGAAGTCTCCGTTGAGGCATAGATCCACCAGGACATCGTCCACGGAAATGACCAGGGTCATCATGTACTCGTTCAGCCCGTCGCAGTCGTAGTCGATACCCTCCTGGTGAGTCGTGGAACCGGGGTAGATGTCCGGGTTCGTGTCATCGCAGTCGGATCCGCCGTTGGGACACTCCAGGGGAGTTCCCGATATGGCCATGTTCTCGTCGCAGTAGTCGTCACTGTCGTCGTCGCAGCCCTCGTCGGTTTCGCTGTCGGAATCGTCGTCAAGGTCGTCGCAGATGTATTCATCCGTTACCGGGCCGGTGTCCGTATCCGTGTCCGTATCCGTGTCTGAATCCGTGTCTGAATCAGTGTCGGAGTCCGTGTCGGTGTCTGAATCGGTGTCGGAGTCCGTATCGGTGTCCGTGTCGCCGTCGGTATCCGTGTCGGTTCCTCCGTCCAGATTGTTTGACCCGACCGGGTCCGTCACCGAACCGCACGCGCAGACCAGCAAGAGAGCCGCCAGGTGCGCCGCGTGTAATAGATGAGTGTTGTTGAATATTTTCATATTTCAACAATATCATGAAGAGGTGAATTCAGGGGAGGGTATTCGCAGACAGTCTTGCCTAGAAGACCATCACGTCATCGATGTGCCAGTACCATTCGCAGCCGCCGCCGTTATCCGAGTAGGTCCATGCCAGAAGAATGTTGTTTCCTACATAGGAGGTAAGGTCCCATGTCTCGCTGGTGGGGCCGTAGTCAGCAGTCCAATAGAGAATATTTGTCCAGGTTGAACCGCCATCGGTGGAGATGTCCAACCAGGCGTCACCGTCTCCGGCGAAGTCCTGGAAGTTGCTTTCGAAGGTCAGTGTCGCCACGGTTGCGGTCGTGAGGTCGACCGAGGGAGAAGTGAGCGTGGTATCCCATCCGCCGGAGCAAACCGCGTCGGAGTCGGCAGCCGCGCTGTAGCCGGTGCCGTTGGTGCGGTTGATTCCGCCGAGGACGTCATTTCTGTCCCATACGTTTCCGGTGACTCCATTGTCGATGATGGTCCATCCAGTGAGAGGCCACGTCTCGAAGTCTTCGAAGAGAAGTGGAACGTATATCTGGATGTAGTTGGTCTTGGTCTCGGTATCGGAACCGATGGAATTGGTCGCCGCAAGTGCAACGGTGTACAGGCCGACTGTGTCCATGGAAATCTCCGGGTGCTGGTCGGTTGCGCTCGTGCCGCTTTCAAAAGTTACGGTTCCAGGCCCCGTGATGGTCCAGAGCCAGCTTGTGGGTCCGTCTACGGAGAGATCCGTCAGCGCGATAATGTCATCCGCCTGAGCCGTAGTGGCGCTCGCGACAAAGTCTGCCGCGGGCACAACCGGCTCGCCGACGACGATATCATCGACAGCCATGTCGCCTAATATGCCGGCGCCTCTTGTTCCCACGAACTGAATTGTAACGGTGCTGCCGGCAAAGGCGGTGAGATCGACAAACGCCTGCCTCCAGGAGTCGGTGTCATCCGTCTGTTGTTCGCCGGTCATGTTCCAGACGGCGGCGTATCCCGAACCGCCGTCAACTTCGAGAGCCAGGTCGTCGGTGTTTGAACCGTACATGTGGTACCAGAACCTGACCTGAGGCGCGGTGGCGCCGGTGAGGTCGATGGAGGCTGAAGTTAGCAAGGTGGTGTCGCCCGTAACGCCGCTACTGGCTTCTGTGTACACGTACATTCCCGAGCCCGTGGTGTGATCGCCTGACGGACCGGTGCTGGAGGTAGGAGTTGTACCGGTATCCACGCGCCACTCGTAGCCTGTTGCAGGCGAGCTGGCCCATCCGTTCTGACCGTTTGGCTCGTCGGCGGTTCCACCGCTGCCTGTCATGGTCTCGAAATCTTCATTGAAATAAAGATCGAGCACAGTGATGTAATCTGTTTTTGTCTCCGCGTCGTTACCGACCGAGTTTGTGGCCACCAGCCCCGCTGTGTACAGGCCGGGAGCAGAGAAGGAGACCTGTGGATCTTGATCTGCGGCAGTGGTGCCGCCCTCGTATGTTACAACGCCGGGGCCGGTGAAGGTCCAGGCCCAACTGGTGGGAGCATTACTCGAGAGATCTGTGAGGTCGACGATATCGCCGGGAACCACAAGTGTGTTGTTGGCTGCAAACTCCGCTATGGGCGGCATCGGCTCACTAACAAAAATGTCGTCTATGGCAATGTCACCGTAGTAGCTGGTGCCTCTTGTTCCCACGAACTGAATTGTAATAGTGCTGCCGGCATAGGAGGTGAGATCAACAACGGTCTGAAGCCAAGGATCGGTTTCATCAGTATGCTGTTCGCCGGTCATGGTCCAGACGTTGGTGTATCCGGAGCCGTCGTTCACTTCGAGGGCTAGGTTGTCGATGTTCGAGCCGTACATGTGGTACCAGAACCCAATCTGGGGAGCTGTGGCGCCGGTGAGATCGATGGACGGTGAGGTCAACATAGTGGTGTCGCCGGTAGCTCCGCTGGAGGCCTCGGTATAGACATAGGTACCGGTGCCCGTGGTGTGATCCCCACTCGGGCCGGTATCAGATGAACCAGTTGGGCCGGTTTCCACGCGCCACTCGTAGCCCGTGGTAGGCGAGCTGGTCCATCCATTCTGTCCATTTGGCTCGTCGGCGGTTCCGCCGGAGCCGGTCATTGTCTCGAAATCCTCAGCAAAGTAGGGAGCAAAACCGGCGATGGCAATATCCACAGCAGCCGCAAGGGTGTTGCCGCAGGTGTCTTCCACCGCAGTGCCCACCGTGAGAGTGTAGGAATCACCGTCGGCCACTCCCGAGAAGGCCACCGTGTAGTTGGCGCCGTCGACAGCTGTGATGCTGTCGAGGGTTCCGGAACCGGTGGTTGCTGCCCAGGTAACGCTGGTGGTGTCAACGCCAAATACATCCTCGGAGAAGGTTAGCGTATAGCTATCGCTAGTGACTCCCATGACAACGGCCACATTGAGCGCTGATGTGACAGTGGGATCTCCGACGACAGGATCGACACACGGCCCGGTATCGGTGTCAGTGTCCGTATCGGTGTCAGTGTCGGTGTCCGAATCGGTGTCCGTGTCGGCGTCTGTGTCGGCGTCCGTGTCGGCGTCCGTGTCGGCGTCCGTGTCGGCGTCCGTGTCGGTGTCCGTGTCGGCGTCCGTGTCGGCGCCGCCATCGGCATCACCACCGCCACCGTCGTCACAACCGACCTGCATTACCCCGATAGTCAATGCAAGCCATAAAATTAGTACGAGTTTCTTTTCCATTGTTCCCTCCTTAAAAATGTTTTCCGGTTTTTTAGTCCCCGTATGCGATGGACATTAAATGCAACGAACGTGCCGGTGGTCTTTGGGAAGTTTACGTGTGGTCAAAAAGATAGTGTTCACAGGTGGTTGTGTGGATTTCAAAGTTAGAATCACTCCTGTTTGAAAATGAATATTCTTTCAATAATGGAAAATATCCAAGCGATTGTGCAAGCCGATATTGACCCTCTTGGCGTACCCCTTTTAAGGTGCCCCCTTTTAAGGTGCCAGACACATTTTTAAGCGGTGCTGTTTCAGGCGGTGCCAGACACATTTTTTTCTCCTCATGATGATCCGGGCCGCAAAGTCTGCGGATCAGATGGACAATAATGTATGGCCGAGTTTTGGAAGCGCAAGAGACTCTGGAAAAAAAAGTAAAGATTAATATTTTAGGGTGCGCCAGGTGAGGTGGATCGGGTCCAAAATTTCGATCAGAGCCCCTGGTATTTTCAACGCTGACATTATTTATTTAACAAATATCGATCTTGAAACAACAAATGGACATATGATTGATTAATGGAGTCTTCGGTTGCTCCTAAATAGCGTGAGGGGGTACCAACAATGAAAACTCAAACCATTCGGGCCGTGCTGTCAGGGCTTCTCATTCTTGCGGCGGTACAGATATTCTTCGGTTCGGCCTGCTCACCGGCTGACCAATCCAGGGGATCTGACGGCGATTCTGACGGCGATACCGACGGTGATACCGATGGCGATACCGACGGGGACTCGGACACCGACATCGATACCTGCGAGGTTCCCGATGGGGAGATGAACGGATCGGTGGTATCGGTGGAAGAAACCGAGACTCCCGATACTTTCGACCCGGTTGTTCAATGGAGTTGGGCCGGCCTTGGGGTAGAAGTGCAGAGCATCGTAACTCCCCTGGTCGCCAACCTGACCGACGATGACGGCAGCGGCGACATAGATCTGTGCGATGTTCCCGACATCGTGGTGGTTGCCGGTGGCTCCGACACCGGGGCTCCCAATACGCCGGGACACATCTTCGTGCTGGACGGACTCGAAGGTACTTTGCACTTTCGCATCGAGACGGCCGTCGATAGCAGTGTGACTCCGGCACTGGGAGATATAGACGGTGACTCAATGATAGAGATCGTCACGGCCACGCCAGCGGGCAACATGATCGCGTTCGAGCACGACGGCACTCTCAAATGGACAAGCTCGGCAATCTGGAGCGGGGAGTTGAACTACTCGGATCACTACTCCGGAGCAGTAGCCCTGGCGGACCTCGACAACGATGGCGATGTGGAGATCGTCGCCGGCAAACACGTCTTCGATCACGAGGGAGCCTTGCTGTGGTCCGCGCCGGTGGAGTCCGGTAGCTGGTCGGCCAGCACCGCCGCCGATCTGGACGGAGACGGTGACCTGGAAGTTATCCTGGGAAACGCTGCGTACCATCACGACGGGGGACAGTACTATTTCAACAGCGAAATCGAAGCCGGATACCCCCAGGTGGCCGACCTGGATACAAGCACTCCTGAACCTGAGATCCTCGTCACAAATGTGTACGGTATCTCATTGCTGACCAACACGGGCGACACCATCTACAAGGATCTGCGTCCAACAGGAGAAGGAACCGGCGGTACCACATGGGTCAGGCCGGCGACGATCCACGATTTCGATGGCGATGAACAAGCGGAATACGCGCTCTCGTCGGCCAACCAATATACCGTCTACGAGGCGGACGGGAGCATCGTCTGGAGTGTTACGGTTTCGGATCAAAGTGGAATAGCCGCTGGAACCGCCTTCGACTTCCTGGGTATCGGCAAGGCACAGGCCATGTACGCGGATGAATTCTCCATGTTCGTCTTTGATGAGAACGGCAATATTCTCATGCAAACCCCACGGGCCAGTGGAACCCTCAGCGAATATCCCGTGGTGGCGGACGTGGACAACGACGGCTCGGCCGAGATAGTCGTCGTCTCCAACAACTACATGGGTTCAGTCACTTCGCCAACCGTTCAGGTCATCGCCGACGCCGAAGACAAGTGGATCCAATCGCGTCGAATCTGGAATCAGCATACGTACCATGTCACTAACGTGGCCGAAGATGGCAGCATTCCTCAGTACGAGCCGGCCAGCTGGGAGTTTCTCAACACATTCCGCACCAACGCCCAGATCGAAGACGGCATCATCGTCGAACCGATCATCGAGTAAATCACCCATCTTCTGGAAATAGGAAGTGGAAAGCCGCGCGGATTTTAGATGCCTGGCGCAATACTTAGAGAAGTTCTCTTATGTTCTTCTTGAACGCCTCGACGCCAGGCTGGTCGAAGGGATTGACGCCCATGGCGTAGGCGCTAATCCCACATGCGTATTCAAACATGTAAAGCAACGCCCCTATGTTCTTCGCGTTCAGAGAGGGGATCTCTATCCTCGCGCAGGGGACCCCCCCGTCCCGGTGAGTCCGGATGGCTCCCTCGACGGCCGTCCGGTTGACCTCTCTCAGCGGGCGCCCGGCCAGGTACCCCAGGCCGTCCATGTCGCTGCTCGAGGTGGGGATGATCAGGTCGCCGCTCGTTTCGATGTCGATGAAAGTTCCCAGGACGGTTCGCTCGCCTTCCTGCATCCACTGGCCCATGGAGTGGAGGTCCGTGGTGTAGGTTGATGCTGCGGGGATTATCCCCTTGCCGTCCTTGCCCTCGGATTCTCCGAAGAGCTGTCTCCACCACTCGCATAAAGAGCGAAGTTGCGGTGTGAAGGACACCAGCACCTCGTTCTTCTTGCCCGCTCGATAACATGCCAGCCGATACGCGGCGTAAGCCAGGGCCGGGTTTGAATCTACGGTGTCGTTGTCATCGGCCCTCAAGATCGCGGAGATCTCTCTCGCGCCGTCCACCAGAGCACCCACGTCCAGTCCGGCGACCGCTATTGGCAGCAAGCCCACAGGCGTAAGGACGCTGAATCGGCCTCCAACGTCTTCGGGAACAACAAAAGTGGTCAGCCCCTCCACGCGTGCGAGATCGTTGAGGCTGCCCGTCCTTGATCCCGTGGTGACAAAGATCAACTTGGCGGCTTCTTCCCGTCCGAAGCGGTCGATGAGATCTTGTCGAAAGAGGCGCAGGGCGATCGCGGGCTCCATCGTGTTGCCGCTTTTGGAGATGACGTTCACGCAGTAGCGCGTCTCGGAGAGGTGGTCGAGCAGGGCGGCGTGATAGTCCGGATCGAGGTGGTTTCCTGCGAAGAAGATGGGGGAATCATTTGCAAACGGCGATACGAGAGCGTCGATTACCGCCTGAGCGCCCAGGTTCGAGCCGCCGATTCCCAGCACCACCAGTGCGTCGTTTTGCCGGATTTCACGCGCGGCTTCCTCCACGGCCTGCAGGTCTTTTTCCGTCGTGCGGTGAGGAAGGTCGAGCCACCCCCTCATGTCGGAACCCTTGCCCGATCCTGTCTCCAGGGTTTGTCTGGCCTCCCTGGCCTCTTCGATCATCGAGTTGGGGTCGATGTTTCCCGTGTATGCAAGATCGACTTTCATTTGCCTATCCCCTCGGATGACTCCGCTTGTGGACCTTTGAGATCCTCGTTTTCGTCACGTGTGTGTAGATCTGAGTGGTTGAAATGTCCACATGTCCCAGCATTGCCTGGACCGATCGAAGGTCGGCGCCGCGCTCCAGGAGGTGGCTCGCGAACGAGTGTCGCAGCTTGTGCGGGCTGAGCTTCGTGCCGATGCCGGCTGCCGCCGCGTACTTCTTGACCACGAGCCAGAACCCCTGACGGGTCATGGGCGCCCGGCGGTTGGTGAGGAAGATCGCATTCTGGGATGGAAGGGCCCACATTGGTCGGATCCCGACCAGGTAGCGCTCGATCATCTCGACGGCCCATTCCCCCAGCGGAACCAGACGACGTTTGTCACCCTTGCCGGTCACGGCCAAAACTCCCGCCTCCAGATCCACATCCGCAAGCCGAAGGGACACCAACTCGGAGACGCGCAACCCGGAGGCGTACATCGTGTGAAGCATTGTCGCGTCGCGCATCCCACGGGGAGTTTCCAGGTCGGGCGCCATGAGCAGGCGCTCCATTTCATCGACGGTGATGATCGTCGGCAGGACCCGGTGGGGTTTGGGGGCGTCGATGTCCTCGGTGGGGTTCGTCGCGATCAATTTCTCCTCGTGAAGGTGACGAAAGAAACCTCGTAACGCGCTCAGAACGCGGGCCTGTGATCTGCGCGCGATGCCGTTTTTTGAGAGATGGGCCAGGTACTCGGATATAGTTTCAGCGGTTATCTGCTTTCTGTCCGCACCCCGATCTTGTGCGAAATCCGCGAAGGAGGCGATATCCCGCGCGTAGGCCTCCACAGTGTGGGGCGACAGGCCGCGCTCCACTTTTACGTGGTTCAAATAGAGATCGATCAGCATCGACAGATCTTCCATGGGAAAGATGGTATCATCGAGTCTCGCCGGGTTCCAAAAGACCGGCGTCGTGGAATGGAGAAGATATGCCCGAGATTTCCAGCGAGCCGTGGACGAGGGGTTGCCTGCAGGTCTACACCGGAGATGGGAAGGGCAAGACAACTGCCGCTTTTGGGCTGGCGCTTCGCGCGGCGGGCAGGGGATTGCCCGTTTTCATAGGGCAGTTCATGAAGGGTTACGAATACGGAGAAATTTTCGCCGTGAGGCGATTTTCGGGCCTGGTAACCGTAGAGCAGTTCGGTTCCCCGACGTGTATCCCGTGGCAGGAGGCTCCAGCAGAAGTCGATGTGAAGCTTGCGGCCGCCGGGCTCGGCAGATGCCGCGAGATTTTGGAGCAGGCAAAACACAAGATCGTGGTGCTCGACGAGATCTGCGTGGCGGTTCATTTTCGGCTGTTCGGCGAGGCGGATCTCCTGGATCTGGTGGATATGAGGCCGCCTGACGTGGAGCTGATATGCACGGGGCGTTATGCTCCGAAGGCGCTGATCGAACGCGCTGATCTCGTCACGGAGATGAAGGAAATACGGCATCCATTCAACACCGAGAAACTCCCGGCGAGGGATGGGATAGAGAGATGACCATGAAATCCATCCATGCAGCTTTGACGGCGGCGCTGTTTCTTGCGTTCGTTGCGGCGTGCAACGACGGCAATCACAAGGTGAGCCCGCTCGATTCCGGGACGAGCGACGACGGGGGCGTTGACTCCGGTGATACCGACACCAACGAGGAGTGTGAGGGCGTGGATTTTCCGGTAGCCGGGCACCCGCCGCTCATGATGATCGTGCTGGATCGGTCGGGAAGTATGGGGATAGACGGCACAAACGCGTGGCCGGCATGCGTCGATGCCATTACGGCCAGCACCGCTCAGATGGACAATCAGATCCAGTTCGGGCTGCTCCTTTTTCCCAACGAGGTCGGGTGCCATGTTAATGACGAGGATCCCGTCGTGCCCATCGCCCCGATCAATGCGGCGGACATCGAAGTCGCGCTGACTGCGGGCTATCCCAACGGGGGAGGGACACCCACGGCCGCAGCGTTGCACAAGGTATACGAGTATCTCGTGGACATCGAGACGGAATCCGAGAGATTCGTCATCCTCGCGACGGACGGCGCACCCAACTGCTCCAGCGATCCCACGTTGAGCTGCGCCACGTGCGTCTCCACTGCGTATACCTGCCTCACCCCACTCGCGTGCCTCGACGATCAGAACACCTACTCAAAGGTCATCGAGTACCACGACTTCTGGGGAGTGGACACCTTCGTCATAGGCCTCGGCGGAGTATGGGATGTGTGGGATGAGGTGCTCTCCACGGTGGCCTCTCTCGGCGGGACCGGCGACTACTATCCCGCACAGACCGACGAAGGCCCCGATCAGCTGGTGACCGCGCTACAGGAGATCGCCGCGACGACCACGGAATGCAAATTCGATGTGGACTGGGATTCTCTTGACGCGAGCGCGTCCAAGGATCCAGCGATGGTCAACCTTTATGTGGATGGCGAGGTAATTCCGTTCAGCGAGGACTGCGCCAATTCCTCCGGATGGCACTGGCTCGACGAGGATACTATCGAGCTGTGCAGCCAGCTCTGCTACAACTATCGGTGGGGCATCGTCTCCGAGGTGTACGCCTCTTTCGGTTGCGAAACCATTTTGGAATAACGGCGCGCCCGCGCCCTATTTCTTTCCCTGTTTTCTCAGACTCTGAAAGAAGTCCTGGAGCAGCTTCGATGATTCCTGTGCCCGGATGCCGGAGATGATCTCGCAGCGGTGGTTGAGGCGGTCGTCCGCAAGGATGTTATACAGGGTTCCGGCGGCCCCGGCTTTGGGGTCGTCGCAGCCGTAAACGACCCTCGGGATCCGGGCGTTGATTATGGCGCCGGCGCACATAGGGCAGGGCTCCAGCGTGACGTAGATGGTTGTGTCGTCCAGACGCCAGAACCCGGTGTCGTGGGCCGCCTGCGAGATGGCCAGGATCTCTGCGTGGGCGAGGGGGTCCTGATCCTGCTCGCGGCGATTGGAGCCGTGGCCGATTACGCGGCCGTCCTTGACCACCACGGCGCCCACCGGCACCTCTCCG
>JAUVAN010000177.1 GCA_030591725.1 Deltaproteobacteria bacterium | reverse complement strand
GGAGCTGGACACAAGTTAACCCGTCACCTACCCATCCCGGGTTGCATGTGCAGTCGAAACTTCCGATCGTGTCTGCGCACGTGGCGTTGATGTCGCACGGGGTTGCCAGGCATTCGTCGATGTTGGCGCATGTGAAACCGTCTCCCGTCCAGCCCGAATTGCATACACAACTGTAACTTCCCGGAGTGTCCGTACAGGTGGCGTTGATGTCGCACGGGGTTGCCAGGCATTCGTCGATGTTGGCGCACGTCAAACCGTCTCCGGTCCAGCCCGGGTTGCATGTGCAGTCGAAACTTCCGATCGTGTCTGCGCACGTGGCGTTGGTGTCGCACGGGTTTGCCAGGCATTCGTCGATGTTGACGCACGTGAAACCGTCTCCCGTCCAGCCCGAATTGCATGTGCAGTCGTAGCCCACCGTGAGGTCAATACACGTGGCGTTGGTATCGCAGCTATTGGTGGAAGAGGACGCACACTCATTCACAAGATCGGTATCGGTATCGGTGTCAGTGTCGGTGTCAGTGTCGGTGTCAGTGTCGGTGTCAGTGTCAGTGTCGGTGTCAGTATCCGTGTCGGTGTCAGTATCGGTGTCAGTGTCGGTATCGGTGTCAGTGTCGGTGTCCCCGGTTCCGGAATCGGGTGAGGTAAACGCGGAGATGTCCTGGCCGCATGCGACGAGCGATGCGGCGATCGGGACAATTACAACCAGGGCGACAAGAAATGATATCGGTTTTTTTTCCATGGTCATCTCCCCCTTTCGGCTAGGGCAAAGTAATCGGATCGCTCACCAGGTACTCATCCTGCACAGATGAAAAGTTGTTGGTCCTGTCGATCAGCGCCGATGTCGGCGAGCTGATCCACTGATCCGTGGAGGTCCTCCATACGCTGGAGTAGGTGTCCGTGGCTCCCGAAACACTGGTCCAGTCCGAGGGCAACGTGGGAACCGTGCCGTTGTCAAAACCGTGTTCCCACACGCAAGTGGCGGGCGGGTCGATGTCGTCGCCCCAGCCGATGCAAATATCTTCGAGATACCACTTGTCGGCGTAGATACCGACGTAGTGGAACGCTATCCTCACGGACTGTCCCGAGTTGGCGCTGATATCCAGCAGCAGACCTTGTTGCCAGACCATGTTTGTCACCCAGGTGTCCAGATCGGTTCCGTCCGCAAGCTCGGTCCAGCTGCCATCCTCCGGATCGATGGACGTGGACGGCCCGATGAGTATCCGGTGCTCATCGTAGCTGGCGCCGTACCAGAAGCGTTCCTGATACGTGAGAATTAGAAGCTGCGTACACGTAAAACCGTCACCCACCCAGCCCGAGTTGCATTCGCAGTCGTAGCCCACCGCGAGGTCGATACACGTGGCGTTGGAATCGCAACTGTTTGTGGAAGAGGACGCGCACTCATCAAAAAGTCCTGTGCCTGTATCCGTATCGGTGTCGGTGTCCGAGTCCGAGTCCGAATCAGTATCGGAATCAGTATCGGAATCTGTGTCAGAATCGGTGTCGGTGTCCGAATCCGAGTCTGAATCCGAGTCCGAATCCGAATCCGAGTCCGTGTCAGAATCGGTGTCGGAATCCGTGTCAGAGTCGGTGTCCGTATCCCCGGTTCCCGAATCGAGTGGCAGGTACATGGGGATCTCATGACCGCATGCGACGAGCGATGTAACGACCGGAACAATCACCATCAGAGCGATAAAATATGACATGGGATTATTTTTCATGGTCATTTCCCCTTTCTACAGACGGAACCTATGTAACAAGAATAGTCTTCATCAATGGGTTCCAACAAGTATTATCGAGATCACGGGCCGGCAACCGGCGTTACCTGTCGCCCAGGATCGTCATATCCCAGCCCACATTCCGCAGCAAAACGAGCAGCGCGACCTGGGCCTCTAGTTGGGTTATCACAGTGTTGAGATTTGCCGCAGCAACGGTCTTGCGCGCATCGGTAACGTCCAGCGAAGTTCCCGTTCCGGCCGCGAAGGACGCCTCTACCAGTTTGAGCGCCTCGTCCGCCAGCCGCACCTGACGCTCTGCGATCTCGGCAGAGGAAAGCTTTGTCAGATAGTCCCGCCGAGCCTTGCGGACCTCTGCGGCCAGATTTCTGGACGCGTCCTCCTCTCGCAACACGGCCTGGCGCAGAGTGGCGCGCTTGTAGTCCAGATCGCCGTAGCGAAACTGATTGTAGATCGGCACCGACAGGGTGAACACGAGGGCCCACCTGGAGCGATCGGTGGAGCCCATCTCCGCCATCTCCGTGAACTGGTACTGAAGCTGCCATCCGACATCCAGAGTGGGAACGAACTGCATCCACGAGGCGTCCAGCTGCTTTTCCATGACGGCGATCATCGCCTTCTTGGCCTTGATGTCATCCCTGTGGGCCATGGCCTTCTTCACGAGCCGGTCCTCGTCTCCCTCGGGCGGCTCGATATCCCGACGCTCCACCGGCACCGGAAGCCCGTCCATCCCGGTGAGCGTGGCGATGGCGTCCCGGACGTTGTCGAACGCCAGGTGCGCCGCAAGCAACTCCTGCCTGGCCTGCTCCATATCGGTCTCGGCCCTTATCACATCGATCTTGAGCCCGGTTCCCACGTTGTATCTCGCGTTGGCGAACTTCATGTGTTGGGCGGCGGACAGCACCTGCTCCTCGCGGAGCCCTATCAGCGAGTGCGCCATCACACCCATGAAATAAGCCTGCGCCACACCGAGGAGGAGCTGCTGACGACCATCCTCCACCGCGAACCTCGCCGCCTCCACCCCCTTCTTCGCCGCGCTTATCGTGTACCAGGACTGAGCGTTCACGAGAGCCATCCCCGCCTGTAGCGAACCCACCAGCTTTTCCTGCGGGTTGACGAGCATCGGCTCCATGTCGGGGAGGGTCATGCCCAGGGCCCCGAGAGAGTCACCGAAATCCAGGGTGTCTTCGTGATCCATGTGGGTGTACTGCAAGCTCGCGTTTACGCCGGGCAGGACCAGCGCCCACGCCTGGGCAAGCTGGGCGTCCGCCTTGTCCACCTCCAGCCTGGCTGCGTTGAGGGTCACGTTTCGCCTGTCCGCCGCTGCCAGCGCCTGCTCAAGGGTGATATCGGGCCCGGGCCTCATCGAGGGCAGTTCCACATCGACGGCGCGGGGCGATGACGACTCGGGCGGCGTGGGCAGGACCCCCGGCTCCGTGCCACCCTCCACCGTGGAAACGACCGTTGCCTGCGCCGACGCGATGCCGCTAACGCAAAGAATCGCAAGACAGGAAGTGAAAAGCAGCTTGAGCTTGAAAATTTTGTCCATCATCACATGACCTTCCGGATAACAGCCTGGACAATGTATTTATCAGATTTCACAAGGATGCAAAGTTGCCTTCATGGGGCGGGATGGATCACCACGGTGGCGTTCGAGTGGGCGATGCACCATGCTTCCAGGTTCGCGCCGTCCGACCCGGAAACGAAAACAGACGGGATGTACGTATCGTTACCGCTCATCGTCACCAGCGTGTCGCCCGAATTGTTGAAGATGATCGCCGCGCTTGCGCCGGCGTCGTCGGCGTTGTTGACCTTGATGGAGAAGTCACAGCCCCCTCGCTCGATGAGAGCCACGGCGCCCGAGAAGGAACCAGACGGGAACGCGCTGCAGCCGTCACCGTTCCCCGAATCCACATCATCCGCCCACAGGATGTCCCCTGTCACATCGGAGGTCAGCGGCACATTCATCTGGCCCACCACGTGGTAAATGTCGATCAGATTGGAGTCAACCGGCGACGGGCCGGTGATATCCAGAGTGCCAAGACCGAAATAGTATGGATCGACAGAAGTATCGGTCACCAGGTAAAGTCTGGCGACCGCCGCCTGGTATCCGGACGCCGGCACCTCGCGCCCCCTGAGTTCCACGTCGATATTGCCCACGGAGAGAGGGAACACCGCAGGATCCGTGATGGAGGCATCATCGCAGACGGGACTGTCGGACGCTGCAGCGGATGCGAAATCATATTGCCAACCTCCCGGAATATCGCACTGGTTGAAGTCCCACACGATCTCCGTGCCGCTGTCCACCGTGAGGTACATGGAATTCCCATCTTCCTCCGTTCCCCATACCCGTCCAATCACATACCAGTTCCCCGCGCACGGAATGCTGACCGCCGACCAGACGGCGGTGCCCGAGTTGGCCGTGTCCGTACGACAGAACGTGCCCTCCCCCGCGCTGCTCACACTCGTTGACATGGGCGAGTTGATGGTCGCGTCCTCCACCAGCAGCTCTATGACTTCCGAACCATCGCAGTCCGTGTCGGTGTCGGTGTCGCTGTCGCTGTCCGTGTCGCTGTCCGTGTCGCTGTCCGTGTCGCTGTCCGTGTCGCTGTCCGTGTCGCTGTCCGAATCGCTGTCCGTGTCGCTGTCCGTGTCGCTGTCCGAATCGCTGTCCGTGTCGCCGTCCGTATCGCCGTCCGTGTCCGTATCAGGGCCGCCATCGATGATCATCGAGGGGGGACTGTTACCGCACGAAACCGCAAACGCGACCAAAAACCAGCAAAGAGTTGTAAATACGCGCATATTTTGTTCTCCCCATGCATTTGCTTGGACCTACAATGCGTATAGTAACCTGACCTGACATAAATGGGTCACAAGTTTTCATATGTGAATTTCCTGGCGAATTTCCATTGCCTTGCCCGCGAGGGCCCTTTCGCCGTATTCTCTTTCGTTGTATTTCATTTTTGTTGAGCGAGGGACAATCCGATGTCGAACGAAAAAACAATCAAATCGATCGCCGCCAGGCGGCAGTTGAGCTTTCTGTCGACTTTCGAGAAGAAGTTTCAGGGATTCAGGCGAGAGATGGAGCGCCTGCGAAGAGCGTCGTCGACGGGACAGGCCTTCGGCGGCAGCTGGCCGACTGACGGGCTCGAACGCACCGCCAAGAGCCTCGTGGGCGCCGGAGCCGTATACGGACTCCCCAACATCACAGACTGGGCCAGAAGCTTCCTCGGCAAGCTCGGCTCGATCCGCTCGTCCGACACACCCCCCGACGATAATGACCTGGACTGGCTGGCGGAGCAGATCGGTGTTCTCCTTGACCTGCATCAGGCTGCGGAGGATCGCGTCACAGAGCTATTGGGGAAAGGCTCCATGCCGCCACCGATTCCGGAAGCTAAACAACAAGTACCAGACGACGCCCGCGAATCCAGACCGTTCATAGCGCCGGCGACCACCACTGATCCGCCGCCTCCATTACAAGAGACGCAGCCCCTGCGCGAACAGCAACCCATGTACGCGGCCACCGTCCCGGTCAAGCAGACCGCCCCCACTTCATACGCTCCCCCGGTATCCACGCCGCCCATTGTCGTCACAAAGAGGGTCTCGGAGGCTCCCCGCCCCATCGTGAGCGGGGAAGTCATACCCTCTTCCGTTATCATCGCCCTCGATGATGACGACCTGGCACAAACCATCGACGGCGCACTGAGCAAGGCCGGATTCGTGCTCACGCGATGCGTCGATCTGTCAAACATCGGAAAGATGACCAACGAGATCTCGCCGGAGTTGATCATCGTCGATATGGACGACTCGGCGCCGGGCGGGATAGCAGCGGTAGATATCCTGTCCGCAGACCCGCTCACAGACTACATCCCCGTTCTTCGGATCGCCACCATCTCCGGGATCTCGGGGGGGAACATCGTGCCGAAACCCGTCGACGAGGAGAGGCTGGTCGCAGAGGCCCGGCGGCTTGGCACGCAAGACGCGCACATGGCAAGAATCCTTATCGGCCTGAAGGACCCGAACCTCGAAGAGCTGGTGGGATTCGTCAACGAAGAGCTCTGGGCCGGCGTGATCGACTCCGCAACCGGCAAGCACGGAACCGATCGCTTTCGCCTGCTCGCGGAGGGCCCGCTCATGGCCGCCGTCTGGAGCCTGATCGCACAGATAAGAAAGGCAGCCGCCCAGGGCTCCCGAGGCAAGATTCGATTCATGCCGGCGACCAGCGGTCAGATGGGAATGATGGCCCTGACCGAGGCAGAGGAAGTGCTCGAGACATCCGGCCTCACGTATCCAGGTGAAGCCGATCTGGCCGACCTCAAGGGGCTCAAGGCATTGGTGGCGGACGACGATCCCGAGATCCGGGCGATCTTCGACAAGGTCCTCACCGACGCGGGTGTCCAGGTTCAAACCGCCCAAGATGGGATCGCGGCCCTCGAAGCCATCAGGGAGAACCCGCCCGACTTCGTGTTCTCCGACATACTCATGCCAGAGATGGACGGCTGGGAGTTGTGCAACCGCCTGAGAGGGGATTACTCCCTGCGCCATCTTCCGGTCATCCTCCTTTCATGGAAAGAGGACTTCCTGGAGCAACTCCGGGGTCTCAAGGTCGCCGCCGACGAGTTCATGCTCAAGGAGGTGGATAAGCAGCAGATTCTGGGGCGCGCAGCCCGCGTGATGCGCCCGAGATTCGTACTCCGACGACAGCTCGCGATCGACGGGGACGTGACCGGACGAATAGAGAAGATCGGGGCGCTCGCGATCATCGGCACCACCATAGAGCAGAGACCAGACTGCAGGATCACCTTCCGGGAAACGTGGAACTATTTCGAGGCCGACGTTCGCGACGGCGAGATCGTGGCGGTCACCCGGACAGGCACGGACGGAACCTTCGCCTCCGGCCCCGCCGCTCTCGAGCGACTCCTCGGCGTCACCAGCGGACGTTTCGCCATTGTGCAGGGCATCGACACCCCGCGCAGGCAATTCAAGGAGGGCACTCGCAACGCCCTCAGAAGCGCATGCGCCAAGCTCAACGCCATGGCGGCCCAGATCACGGACGGCGCATTACTGGACATAACCGGGGTTCAGGTGGACGAGGACGTGATCAGCCTCTACACGCGAATAATGCCGCCCAAGCTCAAGAATCCCCTGAGCAAACTCATCGGAGGTGACAGCCCCAGGAAGATCATCCTGGCCAAGGATGCGTCTCCTGACGCCATCGAGACACTCCTGCTCGACCTCGTGCGGGTGGGCGGAATAAAATCCATCGAAGCCCCGCCGGCAGACCTCTCGCGGGCGCCCATGACCAGGGATTCGGCAAGCTGGCGGGCTGTTGAAGATGGAAAGATCATAGATGACGCCGACAAGATGATGGCCTCGGCGAGAAAATCTTCCCGACCGCCTCTTCATCCGCCCGTTCGCTCGACTCCTCCACCGGTTCCTGTGGTTAGCCGACGCACCGAGGCATCGGGGGGCTGGCGCGCACTCACAATCATTGCGCTCATTGCGCTCGCGCTCTCGATCTATTTCAACGTGAAATTCTGGAAGGAAACAGGCGGCGAAGAGCCGTCAATGCAGGAACAGGCGGACATCGAGATTCCACAACCCGCATCCCCTGACCACGCGCAAGATCCGGCCCCGGCCGCACCCGTCATCCAACCCCGGGAACCTGACGCCGTAAAGCCCGAAGTTGCGCTGCCGGACGAAGCCGACGGTCCGGCAGAGCCCGATGACAAGAGATTCTGGAAAGAGAAGATGAAAAGATTGCAGGAAGCGGAGGAAGAGGGCGCTGTGGAAGAGCCGGAGGAAAAGCCCGAAGAAGCGCCCGAAGAAGCGCCGGCGAAAAAACCGGCGTCCGTCGAAAGCGCCGGCGGGGCACTTTCCATATCGCTTCCACCGTACGCTACCGGCAAGGTCAAGGTCCTGGTAGACGGCAAGCCCCGGGGCACCGTGCCGCTGAAGGTCACGCTCTCGGTCGGGATCCACGAGCTGACGTTCATCACTGACGGCAAGCGCTCGATCCGCATGGTCAGCATCAAAGAAGGACGCACCAAGACCATCGAGGCAACCGTTCCCAAATGAACGATCTGATCAAAAAGGCCGCGCAGCTGGTGTCCCGCTCGGGCAGAATTGTCGCCTTCACCGGCGCGGGCGTGTCCGCAGAGAGCGGCATCCCCACCTACCGGGGTGAATCCGACGGCCTGTGGAAAGAATACGACCCCAACATTTACGCCAACATCGACTACTTCAAGAAGGACCCTACCTACTTCTGGAATTTCTTCCGCGACATCCGGTACCGCACACTGGTCAGCTCGAGCCCCAACGCAGCCCACCACGCTCTCGCGAAGCTTGAGGAGATGGGCAGGCTGCACACAGTGATCACCCAGAACATCGACGGGCTTCACAGGGACGCCGGCAACACCAACGTCATCGAATTGCACGGCAACACTCGCGTCATAGGTTGTCTCAACTGCGAGGCCGATTACGACTTCGAGACCATCAACACGCTTATCAAGACACAGCTGCCGCCCCTGTGCGAAAAATGCGGCGGCATTCTCAAGCCGAGGGTCACGTTCTTCGG
>JAUVAN010000420.1 GCA_030591725.1 Deltaproteobacteria bacterium | reverse complement strand
ACGGGGTGTCGGTCAGGAAAATCGCGCGCGCAAACGGCATCAAGAACCCCGATCTTCTTCGTTCCGGCAAGGAGATCCTGATTCCCGGAGCCAGGAAAGTGATCGTGTTGGTACCGCCTCCCCCCTGCTACAAGGAAAAGGTCACGGTCTACCGGTTGCGCACCCATGAGTCTCACGAAGTCGCGCTCTGCTTCTGCAACGGAAAACCCAACCCCGAGGCCCTCGAAATTTTGTCCGGCATGTCCGGACCTGTGCGCAAGGAAGTCCCCTTTCCACTTCATCCGCGTCTACTCCAGCTCCTGCAGCGTGTTTCCGAGAAATTTCCCGGCAAACGCATAGAGATCATCTCCGGCCAGCGCACCAGGAAAACTCCGGGCCACGAGTCGTATCACAACAAGGGTCAGGCCCTCGATTTCAGAGTCGCCGAAGTATCCAACAAGGATCTCGCTCAGTTCGTGCGTTCCTTCAAACGAGTCGGCGTGGGCTACTATCCCAATTCGGTCTTCATCCACATGGACACCCGCGACAAGCTGGCGTACTGGATCGACTACTCCCGCCCGGGCGAAAAATCCATCTACGGACGAGCCGGAATGACAAAAGAAAAAATTGCGAAGATCCGGGCAGATCGCAGGGCAAAGAAGATCGGTCCGAAAAACAGTACTGAAAAAGAGAGCCCGAATAAGATAGCCATGCAGGATCAGATCGAGGCCGAGGGTGACGCAGAACAGATCATCGAAGCTGTGGTCAATGCCATTGCCGGCGACGTCGAAACGCTGATCGAGACCTCCGAGAAATCACCCGACAACTCCGTCCCCGTCGATCCCAGCGCCTGACCATTTCTCCCAGTTGACACTGGCCCTCCACAACGGCAGACTTCGCGTGAATGAACACTTCCGAAAGAAAGACCCTGGATAGCACTGACAGGTTGCTGTCGATGGTCGAGAGTCTGATTGACAAGGGCGGCGGCGCCCTTCGGCGTTTCAGGGAGGAAGTGCTCATCGATCTGGACGAGCGCCTCAAGGTGATTTCCGACAAGATCGGAGAGGACGGAGTGGACCCTTTCGGGATGGATCCCGAATCTCTCCGGCGCACCGCAGTGGCAGCGTCTTTTCTGTACAAGATGTATTTTCGTTGCTCGACCGTGGGCATCGATAACGTTCCGGACGGACCCGTTATAATCGTTGCCAATCATGCAGGGCAGCTCCCCATAGACGGTCTGATGATCACAACCGCGTTGATCATGGAGGGTGAGCATCCCCGCCTCGCGCGGAGCATGGTCGATCGATGGGTCCCCACGGTGCCCTTCATCTCTACTTTCTACGCCCGAAACGGTGTAACCCTCGGTACTCCCGAGAACGCTCTCCTCCTGCTGAAACGCGGGGAGGCGCTGCTGACGTTCCCGGAGGGCCTGGCAGGAATCACCAAGACAGTGGACAAGGCGTACCAGCTGCAAAAATTCGGTCTCGGTTTCATGCGGCTCGCCCTGGCCACCGGCGCACCCATCATCCCCGTCGCGGTGCTCGGCTCGGAGGAGCAGTACCCGACCCTGTACAATCTGGAGAGTCTCGGCAAGATCATCGGCCTGCCGGCGGTTCCCATCTGGGCTCAGATGATTGTTCCCGTCTTCGGTCTCTTGCCCTTGCCAGTCAAATATCACCTGGAGTTCGGCGAGCCCATGTACTTCGCCAGC
Source organism: Deltaproteobacteria bacterium (assembly GCA_030591725.1). Taxonomy (GTDB): domain Bacteria; phylum Myxococcota_A; class Polyangia; order JAAYKL01; family JAAYKL01; genus JAUVAN01. The sequence continues at coordinate 1,608 of JAUVAN010000420.1, read as the reverse complement.
GATGATGACGAAGAGGACGCAACCGTCTCCCTGCTGGTCGAGGATGTCCGCACGGCGATAAACGATATGGTCGAGGACCAGCGCGGACAGAGAAGGAGCCTCTTCTGGTGACCGCATCCCATGCCATCATGAACAGAGCCCGAGCCTTCCCGGGGACCATTGCTGTCTCCGGCGCTGCAGGGCGATTCGGAAACCTGCTTGTTCGTCGCCTGCATCGAACGGACGACGTCGTCTCGATCGATCCCAGAGATTTCAATCGTCGCCCCGCAGACGTCGCCCACTTCAAGACCGAGCTGCGACGCAGGGAGTGTCGAAACGTCTTTCGCACCGGAAACATCCGGGCCGTGATCCAGCTGGGACCATACCATTCCCAGGAACGACGGCAGGAGTCCTCCCGGTTCGCCGCGGCCATCGAGAACTTCTCAAGGCTCCTCGACTACTGCGACAAGTACGCCGTCGAGAAGCTGGTGTTGCTCTCCTCGGCCAACGTTTATGGCGCGCGCCCCTCCAACCCACAGTTTCTCACCGAGGAGGCTCCCCTCCTCGCGTCTGACCTCTCGGCCCTTCGCGATGTGGACATGATGGCCCAGAGCTTCTTCTGGAAACGACCGGACATTGAAACCGTCATCCTGCGACCGGCGCATGTTACCGGAGGGGTCGGCGGCGTCATGGCGAGATACCTCAGGACGTCGCCCGTGATGCGCCTCATGGGTTTTGATCCGATGATCCAGCTCATCCACGAGGAGGATCTCATCCAGGCCATCCGGCTCGCCCTGGGCCCGGGACACAGGGGCATATTCAACCTGGCGGGTCCTCCGCCGTTACCGCTGAGCAGGATCATCGAGCGGCTCGACAGAAAGTCCCTGCCGGTGCCTCACTTCATGGCGAACAGGTTACTGGGCCCCTTGCGACGTCTGGGTCGAACTAACCTGGACCCCGCCTATGTGGACTATCTCCGTTACGTGTGCATGGTCGAGGATTCCAGGGCGAAAACAGAATTCGGCTACTCTCCGGAGTGTGGAACCGAGGAGACCATCGCTGCTGTGGATATCTGGGAGTGATGAAAATAAAAAAACCCCATCTGGCAGTACTCCTTACAATGATCGCTCTTCCGGCGACATTCTCCTGTGAAGAAGGCGAGGAGGCGCCGATGTGCGAGATCGGCTGCCCCGACGGCCACGGTTACCCCTGCCCCTGCAACCCGGAAGACGGCTGCGATGAGGGATCTGTTTGCGGCGCGGTGAGCGAAATTCATCAGGTGGGCTTCTGTTCCATACCCTGCGTAAAGGACTCCGACTGCGCGTGGGAAGCAGATTGCACCGGCAAACGACGCTGCATCCTGGAGAACGAAACCTCTGGCGGAAAGACCTGCGCCCTCACCTGCCGCTCAAACAAGGACTGCCCCCTCAACATGTCCTGCGCGCAAGTCGACGGACTCAAGGTCTGCTATCCCTGGACGTACTGAGGCCCTATCCAAATGTGTCTGGCACCCTATCCAAAGGTGTCGGGCACCCTTGGGAGGGGATACGTCATCGCCTGTAGGGGCAACCCCCCGTGGTTGCCCTGTCGTCGACGTGTCAGGGGTCTACATATCATAAAAAAGCGGGT
>JAUVAN010000279.1 GCA_030591725.1 Deltaproteobacteria bacterium | reverse complement strand
ATGCTCGAGCTGGCAAAGAAGACCGAGATCAAGGGGGACATCCACGAGGACAAGGAGCTCTTCAACAGGCTGGAGGCCCTTCCGGGAAGCTGTGTCGCGGCGGGCAAGTTGCTAGCGGAACGCCGCCAGATGTACGAGAAGGACGGCAACTTCCCGGCCTCGGTGATCGACCACGTGATCGGATTGCTCTCCAGGGAGAAAGACGACCACCTCAACGAAACCTTGTCGCACATGTCTGCGGAGGAGCGGCTCACCGCTACCCGGCAGATAATGCATCGGGACATTCACAGGCATTAGACATGACAAGAAGAACAACTCATATCTTCGCCACGATCCTTGCATCCATGATCGTCTTCGCCTGCTGTGCTGACGATGACGACGACACCAACGACGGCTGGACCGAGGAGACCTGTCAGACTCACTGCGAGGGCGTCCACGCGCAGGATCTGGAGGACAGCGAGATCGCCGGGGTAAAGTCTTCAATCACCGACAACAGCGACTGCGAATGCATCTTCCAGCCCTGCGCCACCTCCGCCTGCATCGCGTGGTGCGTCGAGAACGAGGATGTGGACAACGGGCACTGCTCCCTGTTGGAGTGCATCTGCGACGATGATCAGGCGGACGCGGGCTAGCCCTCGCTCACCGACCTTGCAGACCTACTCCCGCCAGCTCCACGGCTAGCGGATCGCCGGATATCCACGCGCTCATGGTGAAGGCGGATCTCGCCGCCGCGAACGCGCCCCTTTGCAACCTGGCCAGCCCCGCCGCCATCCACAACTCGCAGTTGTCACCGTCCTCCATGAGCGCCCATGTGAGAAGGCTGTCCGCCGACTGCGGTCGGCCCTCTTCCATAAGGGCGAGGGCCCTGTCGAGGGTCCCATCCATCTCGATCTCCTCAACCGCGAAAAGGTCCGTCTCCGGACGATCCACCGTTGCGACCCTGTACTTGCCGACCATCTTCCTCTCATGCGTTTCATTCGATAACATCGTCCCGGTCCTTTCCCCCGCCCACCTGATGGGCGTCGTGGTTTTTCTGCTTTCCCCTGTAATCGGACGTTTTGGGGAGGAGTGCCGAAAAAAATGAAAAAAATGAAAAACGACACGCGGTCGTCCTCCTGTTATTATTAAAGTGAACTTGTTTGATGGAGGATCACATGAAGTTCATTACGCTTATTTTGGCTCTCACGACGATCTCGGGATTGGCTGCGATGTCCTGTCACAAGGTCATCAAGCTGAATTCGTTCGACGGCGGCACCGATTCCGATACCGACGCTGATACGGACGCCGACACGGACGCTGACTCCGACACGGACACCGATACGGACACCGACACCGATACGGACACCGACACGGATACCGAGGATTGCGACGATCTCATGGAGAATTGCTGCAACGAAATCTGTCCCTGTCCTCTGGATATGTGGTGCGTCTACCCAGAAGGCCTGGGTATCGACGGCGTGTGCGAGCCCTCTATCTTCACGGAGGATGAGTGCTGGGATCTATCCGACTGCGACAGCATGGGAGAGTTTTGCAAGGACCCGACCATCTGTCCCTGCGACATGGACTGCTTCGTGGAGGACTCGCCCGGCACGTGCGAGCCCACCATGCCCATGGGTGGAGACTACTGCTGCAATTCCGGACCCTCCTCCACACCCTGCCCCGTCGGGTTCTTCTGCCTGGATCTGCCCGACAACGACGCCTGTCACGCATACTTGAGCGCGCCCTGCTGCTGGAGCGACTCCGACTGTTCGGCGGGAGGGGACTGCGTCGGAGCAAACCTCTGCGACTGCCTAATGTCCTGCCATTCCACCCCGGGGATCTGCTCTTACTGACCTGTCTAGCTTGGCGTTACTACTCCACCGGTTCGGTGACCGGTTCCGTGGGCACCGCCATGAACTCAAACGCATCGATGATGGCGGCCGAGTCGAGGATCCCGTCGCTTGTATCGTGAATGTGGAAGGTGAGAGTAAAAGTCTCCGAACCCTGGATCGGCCACGCCGTCTGTAGCCAGCCGGTGGAGCTCCCGTACGAGGTTCCGTCCGCGTCCGTGCCACTGCACGCAAACCCGGTGCCATCGATGTTCGTACCCACGTCCCAGGCGAAACCGTTTGGACAGGACTGGTACCAGCAGCAATCCGACAGGGCAGTGTTGATGGCCACGAAGCAGTACTTGCTTCCGGGGGTGCATCCGAGGTCGCCGGTCCCGCAGATGAAATCCCAGTAGTTGACAGGATCCCTGCACTCGCTGAAGTTGATGACCGTCGGCATCCCCGAGTTGGTTCCCCCGGACTCCAGGATGACGTAGAACTTGTCATTGTAGACTTGGCCGATGAACTCGTCATACTCCTCGGAGAAGAACACGTACTTGAACCTGAAACCCTGCGCGTTGTCCGGCGCCGTCAGCACTATCTTCCACTCCATCACATCGTGAACGGTGAAACCCTCGGTGCTGTACGGATCCTGCAGATTGCCGAGGCTCTGATCGCAATCCAGGTCATGCACCAACCCCTCCACGGGTCCGCTGCCCATAAGGGCATAGGAATCGTTGAGGTGCGGAGCAAGATCGTTGGTCAGATCTCCAAATCGATCCACCGCCTCATAGGTATCTTCGATTGTGCAGTCCAGAAGCGTGCAGGGCGTCGTGTAACTGTTCCCGATGACGACGGAATCGTCGCAAAGATCCAGGGCGCAGACCATCTCGTCGAGGCCGGATCCAACGGACGGACAGCCCGTGCAATCCATCTCGATGACCCCACCGTCCACTTCTTCATCCGTGTCGGTGTCGGTGCCGGTGTCAGTGTCGATGTACGTGCCGGTGCCCGTATCGGTGCCCGTGTCGGTGGCCGAGTCTGTATCGGTGTCCGTGTTCCCGGGCTCCCCGTTATCGGCGGGCGTGCATCCCGACAAGAGCGCGACGGCGATCAGCGCAAATGCAAGAAAGCGTTTGCAGACGTTTCCATTCATTTTCTCAAAAAGGCCTTGACCTCAAAACCTACCCTGACTGTATTATTATCACACACGGCGGGAACGCTTGAAAAAAAAATATTCTGCCCCCAAACGGAACTCAGGTCACTTTTTGCCTCTGGGCTTCGATCGCCACGATCAACACAACGCCAAGCACCACCGGCGCCATGTATATTCCGCCGGAATAGGTCAGCCCGGTCCTTAAGCCCCATGCCACGCCGAGGGCCAGCGCCGCGTAGCCCACCGAGCACGTGAGCAGGAAGACAAGGAACCGCAACACCCGGTTGGTGGAAGAAGTGGCCCTCCCAACAACCCTGCGGATGTACCGATCCGCCAGCGCGACGACCCCGGCGGTCAGGATCATCACGATCTCCGGAAGGTGATTCCCGGCCAATTCGTTCCAGTAGGGCAGTGTGATCATCGTATTCAGATCCATCTCGTTCCTCCTACTCTTCCACGCGAGGAGCCATGCATGGCCTTCCCTCAACACGCCCCTCGTATGCGCACAGGAGCTCGGCCACTATACGCTCGCCGAGATCCCGGTATCCGCGCACGGTCAGGTGAATGCCATCCGACTGGGCGAGCGCCGGGGACATTCTGGACCACATCTCCTGAGATCCGGGACCACCCATCATTTCTCTGAGATCCATGAACGCGCATCCGATCTCATCGGCGACCTCGCGCTGCACATCGATTATCCACGAAAGTTGATCGGGGTTGTCATTTGTCGGTTGGCGGGTCTTCCTGTCGGTCGGCCCGAGCATCAGGCAATCGGCGTCGGGCGCGCCTTTTCGGAACCGCTCCATCACCTTGAGAACCTTATTTCTGTAGCGCTCCGGGTTGATGGATTTCGAATCGACCTCGTTGGCGCCGTACATCGTGACCAGCAGATCCGGATCCCTTTGCGCAACTTGTTCCGCCAGCAGATCCCCGTCCCATCGCAGCGGCGTGTAGAAGAACCCTCCGTTTACGCCGAGGGTGTCGTAGACCAGGCCGGGCCCATCGCTCTCGATAACTGCGCCGAAGAACCTCACCTCTCCATCCCCGAGCAGGCGAACACCGAACTCGTGCTCCCCTTCCTTCAGCGCCATGGAGAAGAAACCCGAACGAACCCGCCCAAAAGCGGTGCTCACCTTTCCACGCACGCGCCCATCGGCGATCACCTGGAAGGATCCACCGCCGGGTTGCTTGAGATAAAACACCTGAAACGTGGAAGCCTTTCTTCCAAAGCCGGTTCCTCGCTTCGTGCCGACCCAGCTGCTCGCGCCATGCTCGTCGGACTCCGCGCACACACCACCCAGACCGTAACGACCGTCCAGGGTCGCCGGATCCGCCGCCACCAGTATCCGCTCCATACTCCAATCACCCGTGGTCCGGAGGTTTACATCCTTTGGTCTGTAGGAGCGCCACGGCCTGCCCATGAGAACGAAGCCCCGCCCGCCGTCACCGAAACGCACTTGTAAAGAGCGGCGAATAGCTGTTGTCAGAAAGTCGGCGGCGGTATGGGAATCACCCCAATGGAGCACTCTCACCATTTCCCGATCGCCTTCGTCGAGATCGCGGAGCGCTTCGAAGAACCGGGCGAGCGGCTCGGGCTCGAACTCCACCACTTCTCCGCTCCGTTCCTCTTCCCTCAGATCCCCCTGCCCCGCATCGGTCCCATCGCTGTCCCTCGCATCCACATTCGTGTCTTCAAAACCGGGATCGACGAATCCGACATCGGACTGATCGTTGATCTCCGCGCCGATGGCCACGTCCCTGGTGACCGGGCAGGAAACCGTTGCCAGTCCGGCGAGAAACACCAATACCAGCCGAGCCCTGCGCGGGCCTCCGCGACCTTTCGAAATGACTGAACTTGTACACAAGTGTAGTGTCATGTGGGCAATGTAGCATAATTGTATACCCTTGGCAATTTCCGGACTTTGGGTTGTAACAAGGCGTGACCTTTTCTCGTCAAATCGCCATCGCCTGCGGAGCGCTGCTCTTCATCGGAAGCATCGCCGCCCGCTTTCCCGTATCCCCTGTGCCGGATGTGGATCACGTATACCCTCTTGAGTTCGATTGGACCGGACTGAGGGTTCTCCACATCGGAGATTCTCACGTCTACGCCGGGCTTACATCGACCCTTCGCAAACACCTGAGATCCGCCGGCGCGAGGTACATACCCGTCAACTGGATCGGCTCGAGATCCAAATCGTGGGTCGCCTCGGGAAAGCTCCGCCGGCTCCTGGACAAACACAGCCCGAACGTGGTCATCGTTACACTGGGAACCAACGCAATGAAGATCCGCAATCCCAGGAAATACGCCCACTGGATCAGGGCCCTGGTCAGGAAAATCGGACCTCGTACCTGCTACTGGATGGGACCTCCGTCGTTGCTGGAGGACCGGTTCGGCTTCAACGAAACACTCGCGGAGGCCAGCGCGCCGTGCAGATATTTCGACACTCGCCAGATGGGTTTCCCCAAACGAGAGGATCACCACTTCCATCTGACCAGAGCACAGGGCGAGCGTTGGGGGACGAGCACATGGGAATGGATGAATTCCCCGGAAAACCGGCCGGCATCCCGCAAGGAGAGCGATGCTCTTTAACTCCATAGAGTACGGCATCCTCCTCCTTTGCGCGTTCACTGGTTTGTGGCTTCTGGCGCGCATCGAGAACCGCCTCTTTCGAAACCTGTTTCTCCTCTTCGTGAGCTACTTCTTCTACGCCTGCTGGAACGTGCGGTACCTGTCGCTCATCTTCATCTCCTCGAGTATGGACTTCGGCATCGGACGCGCCCTCCACCACTCGTCGAACCCCGTCGCCCGCAAGTGGCTGCTCGCCGCGAGCGTGACAGTCAACCTGGGCATCCTGTGCGTGTTCAAGTACTACAACT
>JAUVAN010000334.1 GCA_030591725.1 Deltaproteobacteria bacterium | reverse complement strand
GCACCCTTCTCAAGATCATCGACCGCAAGGTCACCGGGCTCGACGAGGCAGTGCAGTATCTATCCAGGGAACGAACGGAATGGCGCGAGAACCAGCAGCTCGGGAGGGCATCGGTCTTGAGTCTACTGGGCCTGATCTCGGCTGCCAGGAGTTGGCGGCACGAGCTTTCATCTCAGCGTGAACAACGGGAGAAGGATGGCCAGGCCCGGCCAATCCAGCGATTCCTCGATGTCCGTCTACAGATATGGCAGCGAGAGATGAGAAGGATGGTCGCGTCGGTGACGGCCCCTCCTCAACTGCGATTTTCGGACGACCTGGATAGACAGCAGCGCAAGCGCCACCTGCCGCTGGTTCACTGTCGCGATTGCGGCGCCATAGGGTGGGCAACGCTTATCGACAGGGATAAACCACACCTCGTTCGTACAGACTTGTCTTCCTTCTACAGGGGGTTCTTCCGCGCCGATCCCCGCATCAGGTTTCTTTACCCCAAAGAAGCTGTGCCCAAGGGTGACCCCAGCTGGGAGGACCAACCCGAATACAAGGTAGATTCCGATACCCTGGTGGCCCTCGGACCTGATGATGATTCCGAAGGGGGTACCGTGGACCTGGTGGCCAGTGCAAACACGCGTTCCTCGGAAAGGGGTCAGGTTCTTCACAAGGACTGTCCGTTCTGTAGTGCCCGGGAGAGCCTTGCCCTGGTGGGGTTCAGGGCCGCGACGCTCACCAGTGTGTACATTGACCAGCTTTTTGCATCGCGTTTCAACGACGAGCGCGACAAGAAGCTGCTCGCCTTCTCCGACAGCGTTCAGGATGCCGCCCACCGCGCGGGATTCTTCGGTGCCCGTACGTGGCGGGCCAACCTCAGGGTTGCCCTCAGGCAACTGATTCAGGACAAGCACGAAGGATCGATTCTGGCGGACCTCCCGGATCAGTTCTCCATGTACTGGAAAAAGAAGCTGGACCCGGCCACATGGGTTTCCACCTTCATAGCGCCGAACATGGTATGGCTTCACGACTGGGATGTGCTGCAGAGAGAAGGTACCCTGCCTTCGGATTCAGATCTGCCCGGGCTGATAACCAGACGCCTCGCGTTCGAGATCACCACCGAGTTCGGACACCAGGCCACCATTGGAAGATCTTTGCCCAGAACCATGGCCGCCACGGTGTACGTGGATGACGCCAGGTTTGAGGAAGCCTGCAATGCTCTAGTCGAGCCGCTAAGAAATAAGGTACCGGGGTTACGTGAGGTAACCTCGGACCAGGTTCGTGGTTTCGTTATGGGCCTTCTTCACCAGTTGCGTGTGAGGGGTGGAATATACCATTCTGAGATTCCGGATAGATATCTGGAGTCCGGCGGCAGCGACATATGGGTGTTCAAACAGTGGAGTCACCTTCCCGCTTTTGGAAAGACATCGAGATTGCCGGCTTTCCTGACTGATAGCCCTCGTAGTGGCCGCTTCGACACCTGGACCAGCCGGATGGGCGGCAAACCAGGTTGGTACGAACGATGGGTCAATCGGTGGTTTGCAAGGAAGACTGACCTCAATGCCGACGCGGACTCCACCTATACCGTAGCGCTGCCGGTTCTGGTAGCGAAGGGCCTGCTGCGCGAGACGGAAGGCAAAAAGGGTGACCGGATCTGGGGTGTCGCGGAAGACGCCCTGAGAGTTACAGCCAACGTGGTGGGGCTGCGTTGTGCACACTGCCACCATCAGATACAGGTGGCGGCATCTGAGGAGAAGTTGTGGCGCGACGTCTTTTGCCTCAGTGGCCGCTGTAAGGGCAAGTACACAGAAACGCTGGAACAGTCCGTCGACTATTTCGGTCGCATGTACTCCCATGGAGATCTTCAGCGTATCTTCACGGCGGAGCACACGGGACTACTCACCCGCGAGGAACGGGAGACCATCGAGTCGCAGTTCAAGGCAGAGAGCCCAAAATCGGGAGAAGGTGCAGATCAAGAAGGTAACCGGCGTCCCTGGTATCCGAATCTGCTGTCGTGTACGCCAACCCTGGAGATGGGAATCGACATCGGCGACCTGTCATCCGCGATCCTTTGCTCGGTACCTCCCACGCAGGCCAATTATCTTCAACGCATCGGCCGCACCGGTAGGCGAGACGGGAATTCGCTTGTTTTGTCCGTCGCAAACGCCCGGCCTCACGACCTGTATTTCTACGCTTCCCCCAAGGAGATGATGGAGGGCGACGTGATGCCACCGGGGGTATATCTCGATGCCTCCGCAGTGCTCGAGCGCCAGCTCACCGCGTTCTGCTTCGACAGGTGGGTGGCCAGGGAAGGGGAGGCTGCCATATTGCCGCCCCAGATGCGAGAGGTGTTTTCTCACCTTGAGGACGAGGGTTCGTCGCATTTTCCCCACAACTTCCTGACCTTTGTAGGAAATGAACAACCGGTCATCCTCAGGGAGTTCAGGGAGATGTTTGCCGAGGCGATCAGCGAGACTACCCAGGAGCACATAAAGGCATATCTGCAGGGGACCGACGACGTTGCCGGTTTGAGATGGCGTGTGCTCAACGTCTTCCAGAAGGAGAAGAAGCAGCGGAATAGCCTTGGAAGAAAGGCGCGGGATCTGGCCGGCGCCTTGAGGAAGCTCAAAGACTCCGAAGCGCGCCCCCTTGATTTTGATGATAGGGTCACGCGTCTCGAGGAAGAGAAGGCTGCGGTTCAAGCCCTGGTTACGCAGGTGGACAAAAGGCAGATCCTGGAGTTCCTGACCGACGAGGGGATGCTCCCCAACTACGCCTTCCCGGAGTCAGCCGTGAAGCTGAGTTCGGTCATATGGCGAAAGAAGAAACGTGTCCCCTCATCCGGCAGTAAATATGACACCTGGACGTACGAATACTCCCGTTCTCCCGGTAGTGCCCTTTCGGAATTCGCGCCCATGGCCAATTTCTACGCCGGTGGCAGGCGGGTACGGATAGATCAGGTCGATGTGACTGTCTCCGAGATTGAGACCTGGCGTTTTTGCGATTCCTGCAGCCATGCCTCGCGCATCGACCTGGGGGATGATGCTCAAGCATGCCCCGCATGTGGCAGCACCACCTGGATGGACGACGACCAGAAGCTACGGCTTCTGCCGCTCAGGCAGGTGTTCGCCAATGCTCCAGACAGGGAGAGCCGCCTGCGCGACGACAGGGACGACCGGCAGCCCAGGTTTTTCCAGCGGCAAGTGCTCATCGATTTCACGGATGAGGACAGACAGGGGGCGTGGAAGGTTGATGAACCAACATTGCCGTTCGGTTTCGAATTTCTCCGCAAGGCGACCTTCAGGGAGCTGAATTTCGGGGAGCATTCGGAACATGGGAACAATCTTAAGATTGCGGGTCGCGACGCGGTCAGGCCGGGATTTCAGATCTGTACCCGGTGCGGCAAAGTACAACAGGAGAACCAGGAGCCTGTTCACACCTTGTCGTGCCCCACAAAGACGACTGGAGCCGCTCCATCAATCGAAGCCTGTCTGTATCTTTATCGTGAGTTCAGTTCAGAAGCTCTGCGGATGTTGCTCCCCATGGCGGATCTGGGATCCCGCAAGCAGATCAATTCCTTTGTTGCGGCTCTACAGGTGGGGCTCAAGGCTCGGTTTGGAGGAAGCGTCGACCACCTGAAGACCATGGTCTATTCCGAGCCCGACCCGGACAGCTCGCTTCGCCGTCAATACCTGGTGCTTTTCGACAGTGTTCCCGGTGGGACGGGATATCTGAAGCAGCTGGTTACGGCCAGGACCGAAGGTGCACAGTTGCCACTATTCGAGGTTCTGGAAATGGCCGTGGAGAATCTCTTGAAATGTAGCTGTTGGCAGGATCCGGACAGGGATGGTTGTTACAAGTGTCTTCTCGCCTATCGAAACGCCGGCGACATGGACGACACCTCCGCCATGGAGGCTGTCCAGATTATCAAGAGGATCTTGGCCCGGCAGGAGAAACTGAAGGAGGTCGAGTCCCTCAGCCAGATATCCGTGAGTGGATTGATGGACAGCGTGCTGGAAGTGCGCTTCATCGAAGCTCTGAAACAAGGCAAGTACAGGGGAAAGGCCATCAGGGTAAGGGACGCCTTTGTGCGGAACAAACCGGGATACCGGGTTACCATTGGTGATCAAGAGTGGACCGTGGAACCTCAAGTCGGCTTCGACTCCTCGGCGGGATACGGGATCGGCATATCCATAGATTTCGTTTTGCGTCCAACCGGTGCCGAGGCACGGAAGACCGACCGGAAACCCATCGCCGTCTTCCTGGACGGATGGGAGTGGCACAAGGATCGAATCGGTCGGGATCTTTTGCAGCGTGCAGCCCTTCTCGCTTCGGGGCGATGGGATGTGTGGACGTTCACATGGTACGACCTCGACGAGATACTCGACGACCGCCCCTCAGAGGCGGCCAATGTCCTTCATCCGGACTGGGAGAAGCTCAGAACGTTCATTGGCAGTGCCGGATTGAAGGATTTCAAGGACATCGCCGAGCGTCCCGTCTTCGAGGTGTTCAGGGATGAGCTTGGAAAGGGTACCGCATCCAACTGGGAGCATATCGGGAACACCCTCGTTG
>JAUVAN010000291.1 GCA_030591725.1 Deltaproteobacteria bacterium | reverse complement strand
GCGGGTCGTCTCCCCCATCGTCAAGTTTGATCCGGATCTCCCGGCGGGTCTTGCGGAGCGTTTGCTGGAGCTCAATGGAGCCTGGCTTCCCGGGATCGCATTCGGCACGCTCAGCGGAAAGGTCGTGGCGCTGGTGGCCGAGCGCAGTGTGGAGTATCTGGACAGGGCCGAGGTGGAGGAGATGCTGGCCGTGATCGGTCATTACGCGGACAAGTACGACGATCTTCTGGTAGACGAATTCGGGGGCACCCGGGTGTGCGATCTCAAATAGGACACCACACTGCGGCGATCGCGATCGCGCTTTTTCTCATCCCTCTGGGAACGTTCGCCCACGACATGCAGGTTTCTTCCGAGCTGTGGGCGCAGGGCTATTCTGTTCCCGCAAGTGACGGATCCCTGATCTCGCGCAGAAGGCTGGTGGAGGATCTTCATCTGGCCGCGTGGAATCTGTTGCCCGGATCGGACGACCCTTACTACCAGGGGCTACGGCTCTCGGTGGAGATGTCCCTGAGGCTGGATACCGATTTTTCGATCTCAGAACGCGAGAGCGATTCGTCCATAGCGGATGCGTACATTCCGGGACTCACCCCCATGCAGATGGACATGATGTTCGTGTATCTGGACGCGCGAGGGTTCTGGGAAGGGGTGCTGGACGTTCGCGCGGGCAGGCAGATTCGCGTGGACACCATCGGCTTCTTTGCCTTTGACGGAGTAGAGACCGTGCTCCACCTCCCGGGCTATCTGGCTGTGTCCACCTACCTGGGTTACGAGGTGAAGGGGGGACATCGACTCGGTTACGATCAGCTCGAGCTCGACGGCGTTGACTCGGGTGGCCGGGACGGGATGGATCCCGGCACGTATCCCGACAGGGAAGATCCGGATTCGGAGATGGCCTTCGGTACAGAGGTTTCGTGGTTTCCCAGATCATGGCTCGACGTGGGCGCGGCGGTCCGCGTCGTCGGGTTGTCAAAGGAGATCTCGTCCCAGCTCTTTGGCGGCAGGCTGGACGCGGGCACGGATCCGTTGAGGTTCCACGGCAGGATCATGTGGAGCCCCATGCTCGATCGGCGCGACGATCTGTCCGCCGCCGCTGCGGAGGGAACATTGCTTCGTGAGGCCGACGTGGAGATCACGGTCACTCCGGTCGACGCCCTCGCCCTGAGCGCCGAGTACCATTTGTTTCGGCCGATGTTCGACGCCGACTCAATATTCAACGTGTTCAACCTGGCCCCACGGAGGGATCTGGGTGGGCGTCTGGAGGTCTTTCCCGGTGGGAATGTCTCCGTCGCCACCTGGGCCTACGCGCGGATGGCCGACCATAGCGCGGGCCTGAGCGGTGAGGAGATCGACGCAACCGTCTCCGGGGTCGGTGGGGGATTCGGCGGCAATTACAGAACCCTGTCCAATCGTTTTTCGTCCAGGGTGAGCGCCCTGCGGGAATGGGGAGAGAGCAGGGTGGGCGCCGAGATAGGCGGCGGACACGGATTCGTATCCGGGCGCCTCTGGCTTGGTTTGAGGTTGTCGTACTGGCATATCGACGATGACTTCTCCGAGCGTTTCAACGGAGATCTGTTCGGATACATGGCTTCGGCTCGTTTCAGGCTGTTGAAGGGAGCTCACCTGGCCGGCGAACTGGAGAACTATTTCAGCGAGGGAGAAGATCCACGGGTCGTCGTCCTCGCTCTTTTGCAACTGGATCTGTGGAGATGATGCGAAATCGGATGGCATTCACGGTGGCTGCCGCGCTCCTCGGCCTGGGGGTCTGCGCCGGGGCGACCGATCTCGGGGGGATTTCGCTGGAGCTGCTTCCCGTCGGGCAGACGTCGGTGGGAGATGTTCACGGGTTGCACGCCCCGGGGAAGCCCGACTGCATCAGGTGTCACCCTCGGGCCAATACTTCGCGATGGGCATCGGATCGGCTGGTTCCTGACATGGACACCTGCGTCGAGTGTCACCAATCGGCAGCAGGAGTCACGGTGTTCTCCGAGCTCACCGACGACTGCAGAAAATGCCACACCAGGCTAAAGAGTGGCGAGCGCCCGCATCGCGGTGAGTATCCGCGCCCGAACATAAGGTTCTCGCACAAGGCGCACAAGTTCCTCGGTTGCGCATCCTGTCACCAGGGGGCCCATCGTGGTCAGCAAGATTCGCCAGGTCGCGATGTGGTGGAAATGAAGGCGTGTTACCGATGCCACGAGAGGGAATCCCGCGCATCGTCAAAGTGTCGCACGTGCCACCTCATACATCCCGACGGTCGGATGATCACCAATTTCGGTGACGCCGTTCTGACTCCTCCCAGCTGGTTGAAGGGCCCATCCCATGGAGAGGGCTGGGTCGGGCGACACGCCCCCACCGCCGGGGCCGACTCGGATTTCTGCTCCTCGTGCCATCGGGAGAAGTTCTGCCAGGATTGTCACACGGGAAGGTTGCGACCTCGAAACGTACACCCGGGCGACTGGCTGTCCTCCCACGGCGTCAGTACGAGGATGGACAACCCTCGCTGTACCGGTTGCCACAAATCCCAGTCCTTCTGCCTTACCTGCCATCGCCGTGCGGGGGTCGCGCCGGATTCCCCGTCAAGGGCAGGCCCATCGAGTGCCGGCAGTTTTCACAAGAATCAGAGCCCTGCAAAGATCTGCAGGAGGGCGAGGTACGACATCGCCGCGTGCGTGTCCTGTCACTCCGAGAGTTCCTGCATCCGGTGTCACTCGGTCATCAATCCGCATCCGGCCGGATTCGCCAGGCGTTGCAAGCCACTCGTCATGAAAAACCAGCGGGCCTGCGTCAAGTGCCATTCGGATGGCATATGGAGGCGTTGTAAGTAGAGATGCTTGATTCTGTAAATGTACTGATGGCGGCGGCGCTCGGGTTGGGGTTGACTCATACGGCCATAGGTCCGGATCACTATCTTCCCTTTGTCGTTCTGGCTCGCTCCGAGGGCTGGAGCCTGAAGCGGACGCTTTTCTGGACGTTCCTGTGCGGCGTGGGCCACGTGGGATCCTCCGTCATAGTGGGCGGGCTTGGAATCGGCCTTGGCTGGACCCTGTCCGGCATGGAGTGGTTCGAGGGAGTTCGTGGCGATCTGGCGAGCTATGTGCTGATGGGGTTCGGCGTGGTGTACTTGTTGTGGGGGATCTTCCAGGCGCGCAGGGGAGGGCACGTCCACGTTCATGTTCACGCGGACGGCACCGTTCACAAGCACGCTCACGATCATGACACGGGCGCGAACGACGATGGTCACGAACGCGCGGCCCACGAGGATACCGGACACGTGAGGCAGCACCGGCGCACCCTCTGGATTCTCTTCATCATCTTCGTGCTGGGGCCCTGCGAGCCGCTCATCCCGCTCCTGTTGGTTCCGGCGTCCGAGCACAGCGTTGGGGGGATCGCCGCGGTGGCAGGTGTCTTTGCGGTTGCCACCATAGGCACCATGCTGACGGCGGTTACCCTCGGGTACATGGGCCTTCGGTTCGTCAACCTGGGCTTTTTGGAGAAGTACGTTCACGCCCTGTCGGGCGGAGCTATCCTGGTGAGCGGACTCCTCATCCGGTTGCTCGGTATCTAGCCCTGGAGATTTGTCTTGCCCATCGTTTTGGGGACCTATATAAAATCGAATTCTTCAAACGAACTGGGCTCACAAGGAGCACAGGCCGAAGACGGATATGGAGGTAGTAATTGAACGAACTCGCAAAGTACCTTTTGGCGAACCTGATTGTGGACTTCGAAGGGGAGGTCACTCCCGAGACGGTAAGAGCATTTCTTCGCAAGGATGAGAGTCCCGTCGCAAGAGCCCTGATGCAGAAGATTATAGAGGAAAACGGGATCGACGATCTCCTCATCGCCGTTGCCGACTGCCTCAAGGCCGATCTCGCCACCGGCATCACTCCCCCTGTTATCCGTGGGCATCTCCTGGGTTATTCGGAATCTTGAAGACCAATGAGCCCTCTGGCCAGGCTTGTCGTGTTCGTCGCTTTTTCTGCGGCGCTGCCGATCGGTTGCGCGCCTCCTGACAAAGTAGATCCGGACGCGGCTCCTCCCCCCGGCCCTTATCCGGTGAGCGCCGATCCCGTCGAGGGGGAGGCGGGTGTTTTTATCGACAAGGTGCTCCGCACTGAGTTCAGCGACCACATCGACGGCCACGGCATCAAGAGGTCCGTGTTCAGGCTGGGTTCCGGCCCGGTGAGCATGTGGGTGATGTCCTATTACGATCCGGTTCGCGGGAAGCTAGTGGTCTGGCCGTCATCCCTCCTGCGAAAGAATGCCGTCTGGGTGTTCGAGTTGAAGGAGGGCCTGACGGGTCTGGAGGGCGACCCGGTGGAGCCGGGGATCATCACGTCATTCAGAACAGGCGAGGAAACCGGCGACAACATGCCGTTCCCCTGGACTTACTACGACAACGATGCAGCGCCTATCTTCAACTCCCGTTGCGCTTCCTGTCACGGGGGCGCCTCGCCCATGGCCGGGCTTTCCCTGGAGAACGCGGACGGCCTCTGGCAAACGGCGATGAACGTACCGGCGGATGGATGGCCGGAATGGGACAGGATCGTCCCGTCCCGCCCCGGCGAGAGCTATCTTGTTTACAAGATCATAGGCGACCGTCGCATTGTCGGGAAACAGATGCCCCGGATATTGATGGAAGGCGATCAGGCCCAGCCGCTTTCCCAGGAGGAAATGGAGACCGTCTCAGACTGGATCGCCTCGGGCACGTTGCTATCAACGCCATGAGCCGCTTTTTTTGTATAGTATTGGTGCGATGAAAGACGAGAAAAAATCCAGGGCCGATCTCATCGAGGAACTGCAAGAAGCGAGAAAGCAGATCGTCGAACTGGAGAGCGACCGGACCCGATACGAACAGGCGGAGGATCGACTTCGAGTCCTGCACGATCTGTCTCTCGAACTCGGCACCACTGTCAGCCTCGATGATACACTCCGTTCTTGTGTGAAAGCGGCAATACAAAACACAGCATTGGATTCTGCTGGAATCTACCTTATAGACGAGTGCAGCGGCGAATTGCATATGATCTACTCTGAAGGACTATCCCCCGATTTTGTCGCGGCGACTTCGCACTATTCCGCCGATGCACCCAGCACACGACTAATCATGGATGGTCGGTCTGTCTATATCGATTACTCGAAATTGCCCGTGCCAATGGACGAGATCAGACGCAGTGAAGGTCTGCAGACCATTGCCGTTGTCCCTATTCAATACCACTACTGTCCAAAACAGCTTTTCAGCTGAGTCATGAAAATCAAAATGCCCTCTTCGATTAATGGCAAAATGCCATCGCTAAACACCAAAGGAGGGCACAGCGATGGTACCACGAACAGCGAGCATTTCCAGTCAACTGCTAAAATTTTTTCCGCAGTCGGAGTTCTCAAAAATAGTCAGGAAACACGGGGCCGAGAACCACGCCAAGGGTTTCACGAGCTGGTCCCAGTTTGTCTCGATGCTTTTCTGTCAGCTCGCGGGGGCGGAATCGCTGCGCGAGATCTGCACCGGTCTGGGATGCTGTCTCGGAAAGCTGCGCCACCTG
>JAUVAN010000390.1 GCA_030591725.1 Deltaproteobacteria bacterium | reverse complement strand
CGAAGAGGCCAAGCGAAAGCAAACGGCTCCACCTGAGCACCTGAGCGGCTACGGAATGCTCCCTTTGCCCATGCCTTACCCCGACAGGGACAGCCAGTTTCAGCCCGTTCTTCGCGCAAGCTAGCCGCCAGTTGTGAGCAAGTCTTACACGTACCTCATAATGTGTCTGGCACTCATGCGGGAGTGTAGCGGAAGGATAGTGGACAGAGTGGACTGTAGTGGACGGAGTGGACTGTGGACAGAGTGGACTTTTTGTTGAGAGATCCAGCTCTTTTTTGGTGTCCACCTCGTCCACAACGTCCATGTTGTCCACTAAAACAGCGTCACAGCGCCCCCGCCCTAAATCCCAATACTCCATCCCGAGAGGGCGCCCGAGTTGCCGGCGGTGTGGTCCTTGAACGAGAGCTGATACATTCCTGTCAGCCAGTCGGAGGAGAGGGTGTCCAGCGGATACGTGGAGGGGATGGTGCCCGTTCCCTGGCTCTTGATGGTAACGGTTGTTCCGTCGGCGGCGACGAGCCAGATGGACAGGTCGGACGGGCTCGAGTGGCTGACCGTCATGGAGAGGGTAGGGGTTGCGCCGTTGGCGTTTACCGGATCGTTGATCTTGGTTTCGAAAACCGTTGTGCGCGGGCCGGGAGGATCGCTGGTGCTGTTGTAGTCGTCGATCTGCCCGGTCTGAGTTCCACTCCAGTTGCCCGACGTGAGATAGGGGGACGTGGTGCTCGGATCCTCGAAGGTGAGGCACCATTCCAGAAGAGCGAACCCGTTCCCGGCGGTGTATTCGGAGTCTTCGAATGCCAGGGTCCATGTCCCGCCGATCTCCTCGTCCCAGAAATGGGGGATGGGCCATTCTGTCGGGAAGACATGGGAGCTGGCTCCGGTGGCGGCGTTGTAATTGTTGTAGAAATTGACTGTGCTGGTACCGTTGGAAAGGGTTGCGGAGATATCGCTGAAGGAAAAGATGGTCCGCGGGTTTGTGTCTATGCTCAATGTGACGAGCTTCCCGTTTCCTGTCCCGGGGATGATCATGGTTTCAGTCAGGGAAGGAGGTGGGCTGCCGCAGCTAATGATACCGCAGTCGTTCATGTAGCCGCCGGTCTGGCAGATCTCGACGTCCCAGAGAGGGCCGGTGTCCGTGCCGGTGTCGGTATCGGTGTCCGAGTCGGTGTCCGAGTCGGTGTCCGAGTCGGTGTCCGAGTCGGTATCCGAGTCCGAGTCCGAATCACTGTCCGAATCCGAGTCCGAATCACTGTCGAGATCCGAGCTGTCGGTATCCTGGTCGTCATCCTTTTTGCTCACGACAGAAGAAGTGCACCCGATCAGGAATATGGTCACCGTCGATAAAATGAGCGCCGTCAACAACGTACGCATTTGGTCCTCCTGTTTCATCCTCTACAATATCAATTTATCATGGATTCGGTTGTTGTGGGAAAAAGGGAACTCCGGGGGTGACCAACTCGACAGGGACCAGCTTTGAGCTGCTCAACTCGGTGTTGCAGAAATCGAACTTCCCCGCCGTCGAGTGGGATGTTGCGGGTGACCACATCTGATCGAAGACGAAGTTGCCGAGGGAATAGGCCACTGTGGTGTTCCCGACCTTCACCATCGGCTGGACCACGTGAGGGTGGCTGCCGATGATCAGGCTCACGCCCCGAGAGGCCATGAACTCGGCGAGAGCAATTTGGTCTTCGTCCGGTTCGTTGCTGTACTCCACTCCCCAGTGGACGAGCACAACGATCACGTCCGCTCGCTTTTTCGCGGCGCGGATGTTGGAGGTGATGCGTCGTAGTGATTCCCTGCGGTCAACGGGCGAATAGGCGAGGAACGCGAATCGGACGCCGTTTCTCTCGACCAGCGCGGGTCGGGGGCCGAGGCCGGCAACAGCGATGCCGTTTTTCTTGAGGAGTCTTACGCTGGTGTCGAAGGCTTTCTTGCCGAAATCGTGGGAGTGGTTGTTGGCAACCGACACCACGTCTATCCCGGCGTGGATCAGCGATTCGACCGCGCGACTGCCGGCGCAAAGACGCATTCCGGTGGTAAGCACAGGACACCATGGGAAGATCTGGGACTCGAGATTTCCAACCGCGATGTCTGCTGCGAGGAGCTCATCCGAGACCCTTTTCATGGGGAACGTATAGTCGTCCCGTTCGACCATCTGGGCAAAGATATCCCTGCCGAGTTGGATGTCACCCACTGCCACGATGGAGGTTGTTGTGCCTTCGCAGGTCGGTTCGATGTTCTGCGCGAGATCCTCGCCCTCGCTGGACGGTGATCCGATGAGCGCCATGATGCAGGCAATCGGCGCGAGTAGTACGAGTGATCGATTCATGATGTTCAATTAATTATCACCGATTTCAGAATAGCAAATCAAGGATGACTTGCATCCCAACCGATCAGAGAGTACGACGAAAAAGGAGGTGAATTGATGCGATTGTTTATTGTTGTGACGCTTTTCTCCGGTCTGTCGTTGGCGGCGTTCAACGCCGGCGCGCAAGAATCGGATCCGTTCGCGAACTCGTCGAGACCCGGTCTTGATGTGGACACCGATCTTCAGATGGGTCCGATCCTCCTGGGCAGCTTCTCCGTTGTGGCCATAGGGGTGGGCGCCGGTTTCGGATGGCAGGCCGACCAGGAATACGACGACTGGAAGAGCGCTCAATCTGCGGGCGACGGAGACGAGATGGACGATCTCTCCGACGATGTGCACAAGCACTCAACGGCGGCGAATATACTCATTTTCGGCGGGCTTGCCGGGGTGGCCACGGCCGTTCTGTGGTTCATCATCGGGCGCGCTTCAGATGATGACGAAGACCAGGCGAGCGTGGAAATGACCGCACGCTGGCGACCAGTGATCGGGCCAGGCCGCGCCGGTCTTTCCCTGGAATTCTAGACAACAGGGCGAACACGCAGGTTCGCCCCTACTCTTCGGTTGGCTTCTCTTCTTTTTTTAATTGTTCGCGGTGAGCCTTGTAGCATTCCCTGCACATGGGCGACTCCTTCTCCTCCGGTAGGAAGGGGACCATGGCTTCTTTGCCGCACGCGCTGCAGATGATGGAGAACTCCGGCCTCTGATCGGTCCAGGTTTCATCGGCCTCCTTGAAACCGGGAGCCCGGTACTCGTCCTCGGGATTGATGTTCTCGTATTCCTTGAAACCGGGAGCCCGATACTCGTCCTCGGGATTGATGGCGTCTTGCTCCCTGAATGCAGGAGAACGGTAATCGCCTTGCGGCTCCGGACCGCTATTCTGGAATGTGGGCGATCGGTAATCTCGGCGAGGACGACTGTGCATCTTCTGGTGTGTCGGAGCGCTGCTCTCGAATGCAGGTGAACGATACTCGCCGGGGCCTCTTCTCCCCCGGTTGCGATGCTGCCGTTTCTTCTTGTTTTGCTGGCGGCATGATTTGCATCGCTTTGGAGGTGAATCGAGGTTTTTTCCTGCAAAAAACTCCTGTTCACCGGAAGAAAATACAAATTCCTGGTTGCACTGCACACACGTGAGATTCTTGTCTTCGAACGCCATGTTTTCCCGTATCCGTCGGTCGATTTCTTGTCAAGCGACCAGGGCAACCGTTAACATGCCCCTATGTTCAAATTGATAAAATTCCTGATCGGGATGGCGTTGTTTGTCGCGGTTGCTTTATTCGCTTTCCTTGTGCCCCTCGGGGAGATGACCTTGTGGGAGCACCTCGTAGGGATATCCGAAACGGACGAGGCAAAGGATCTTGGTTCCGAACTCGAAAACAAGGCCATTGGAATCAAGGACGAGGT
>JAUVAN010000156.1 GCA_030591725.1 Deltaproteobacteria bacterium | reverse complement strand
AGGAGGCTTGCGAAGCCGTTCTCACCGCGAGCTATGAGAAAATAAATGAAGACTGCGAAGGGGAATTCTCCGATCCCGCAGGCGACGCCGCGACCGACTGCACAAATGCTTGCGAAGCTTCCGGTGTAACGATCTCTCAATCGGAAATCACCAATTGCCTCGACGAAATCGACGGCTTGTCCTGCGAGGATTTAACCGATCCATACTACGATAGTCAGTACTGCGATTGGCTCGAAGACGATCTCGATTGTGTGTGGGAGTAGTTCTCTGTTCACAAGGGTGTCAGACACATTTTAGAGGGCAAAGATTATCACCTAACAAGCTAATCCTCAAGATGAACAATAACACCCTATCACCTTAATATTGATTATTTTTCCCAAAATGCTCAGACGCGCTACTTCCCAAGGGTGCCAGACTCATTTTTTACGTAGGCGAATCTTGACCCGGTCACTGCCCTGCCCTATTTCTGATTGATGCTCCGCAAACACTTCCACGTTGTGTTCCTGGCCCTGTCGGTGCTGCTCGCCGTGCCGACGATCACCACGGCGCGGGACGACTCCATCGACGATCTCGTGAGCAAGATCAGGAAGAACCCCGCCGGGCTGGACGCGGAGCTGCACGTCATCGAGGTGTTCGGCAAATGGGAAACCAGCGACCCCAAAATCGTCATCGACGCCCTGCAAAAGATCGCGGCCTTGCCCCGAATATCTTTTTCGGCGCGGGAAAGGGCCGCCCATCTCCTGGCGACGGCGCGGCTTCGAACGGGAAACCCGAAAGCAGCTCAGGAGAGCTACGACAAACGCGGATTCATCTCCCGCTGGAAAGTGCTCGGTCCTTTCGACAACGACGGCGGCACGGGATTTGGCGTCGATCGTCCGCTCCTCGAGATCGCGTCCGGCCCAATAGATACGTCCCTGGAATACGACGGCGTGGACGGTCCGATCCACTGGAGAAGCGCGCCGCAGGAGATATCCTCGTTTGGCCACACCTATCTTGATCCAATGGTCGAGGGGAAAAGCGTCTGCGTGATCGCCTCCACCACGGTCGTCTCGGACCGTGCACACAGGAGCGCCCTCCTCATCGGAACGAGCGGGGCTTTTCGAGCCTATTGGAACGGGACGAAGGCCATCGCGGACGACAAATATCGAGGCAGTGACCCGGATCGGTTTTTGGCCCCGATAAAAGTAAAACGCGGCGAGAACCGCCTGGTCGTCAAGGTGTGCTCGGACGAGACCGGAGCCATGGGCATCTACGCGCGCATCGCTCCGAAAGGGAAAAAACCTGGGGGATCCTCAATCCGGAAGTTCTTCCGTCGCGCTTCCTCCAGGAACGCCCGCCCCTCCAATATGGCGGCTGCGGCCAGATACGCCCTGGAAACAAACGCCCTGCATCCATCATCGCACCGTGCGCGGGATCTCGCCCGCAAGGCCTGTGAGGAATCCGGATTGCCGGAGCATTGCCTCACCTGGCGCGCTCTCGCCCTCGACAGAAACGAGCGCATCCTCGCCGTCACGCAAGCCCTGACCTCATCCCAAAATCACGTACCGTCCCTGCTGGCACGCGCACAACTGGAACTTGCTGGAGCCGGCATTTACCGCGCACGCGGACTCGTGCAAAAGGCGCTGATCCTCGAACCTGAAAATCTCGAAGCGAAGATGCTGATGATCGAGATCACGGGCGGCGAAGGCTTCCCCCTGCGGGCTTACCGGGAAGCCGCGAAGCTGGCGAAAATCAACCGATCGATCCCGGAACCCATGGTCCTCGCCGCCGCGACGGCAGAGTCTGCAGGTATCACGTCTGCGGCGCTCGATCTCACCCGAGAGGCATCGAAGGCGCTCTTTGACCGGCTTCCCTTCCACGAGACTCTCGCTGCGGCGGCCCTCGCAGGCAACCGAACCGACGAATTCTACCGTGAACTGGCGGCGATCCTCACGCTGGCTTCGCACGACCGCGACGCCCTTTGGAAGATGGCCTCGCTACTCGAGGGTGCCGGCCTCGAGGAACGGGCCCGGGAAACACTGGAACTGGCCCACACCCTTTGCCCTTCGGACGCAGACGCGCTACGCAAACTCGGGCTCTTCGAACTTCGCCGTGGAGACACAAAGGAGGCCATGCGGTATCTGGAAGAGGCCCGGCTCTTGCGGCCCCAGGACACATGGCTGGCGGACTACCTGGATCACATGAACCCGACGCCCGGCTTCGAAGTTCCCTTCATGGTATCCAGTGAGGAATTTCTATCCGAGCGTGCGAACGGCAAAGACGGTGAAGACGCGCGATACCTGCTGGACTCCACGGTGGTGCGGGTCTTCGAAACGGGCCTGTCGTCGAGATTTACCCAGATGGTGGTAGAGGTAAACACTGTGGAAACCGCTCGAAGCTGGCGTCGGTTCTCGATCCAGTATTCCCCTTCGACCCAGCGAGTGAAGGTGATTCACGCTCGCGTCTTTCACCCGGACGGGACGGTTGAAAACGCCGTCGGACGAGGAATTATACCCATCGCCGAGCCATGGTACCGACTGTACTACGACATCGAAGCGGAGGTGATCGAACTCCCTCCCCTGGAGCCAGGCGACGTGGTCGAGTACTCCTATCGGGTGGACGATAAGGCCGTGCGCAACGCGTATTCCGACTATTTCGGAGATCTGGTCTTCATCAACGACCTTCATCCCAAGACCCTCTGGCGCTACTCTTTGATCGTTCCAAAATCCCGGCACCTGGAGATCCGCGAACCCCGTATACGACAACTCGTGCACGAGTCTCATACCAGGGGAGACACCCTGGTTGAATCCTTCGAGGCAACCGAGGTGCCGGTAATCCCCAGAGAGGCGAACATGCCCGGGGCGACCGCCGGAACCGACTACATTCACGTGTCGACCTTCCGCTCCTTCGAAGATCTCGGCAACTGGTACAGGGGACTCGTGCGAAACCAGATGCTGCCGGATGGGAGGATCACGCAGAAAGCTCTTGAGTTGACTAGAGGAGCGACAGACGACGCATCCAGGGTCGCCGCGATTTACGACTGGGTGGTCACCGCCACGCGATACGTGGGTCTGGAGTTCGGAATACACGGATACAAGCCCTACCGAGCATCCCTCGTGGTTTCCCGCGGATTCGGTGACTGCAAGGACAAGGCATCGCTGCTGGTGACGATGTTGCGCGTGGCCGGAGTGGAGGCACAGTTCGCGCTTGTCCGGACACGTTCCCTCGGCGAAATGGATCGCTCGCCGGCTTCCCTTTCAGTGTTCAATCACGCCATCGCCTATGTTCCCTCTCTGGATCTCTGGCTGGACGGCACAGCGGAGCACCACGGAACCGGCGACTTCCCGTTCGAGGATCAGGGCGTTACGGCCCTCCGGCTCTCAACCGACAGTGTATATCTGGTCACCACACCCATTCTCGGCGCCTCTAACAACACCAAGGACGAGGTCATGACCGCTGTCCTCTCCCAGAATGGAGAGGCTGCGCTTGAGGTAGAAACGGAAGTCAAAGGCGCGTACTTCGCCCCGGGGTTGCGCATGGAGTTCGAGGCGGAGCACAGCCGACGGAAACGTTTCGAGCGTGCGCTCGTACTCGTATTTCCCGGCGCCGCTCTGACTGATCTGAAGTTTCAATCCATGGCCGATCTGGAATCACCGGTGCGATATTCATTCGCGGCCGTGGTTCCCCGGTTCGGCGCTGTTCAAAACGACCTCATTAAAATCCCTTTAGACGGTGGCCTGGATCTGGCCGATCGGTACGCCAGAACACCTCGTCGAACGCACGATCTGATCGTCGGGCCGAGTCGTAAATCCACACGCAAGATCACGGTCTCGATCCCCGATGACCACTACATCTCGGATCTTCCCAACACGGCTCGGCTGGAAACCGATTTCGGCAAACTCGAGGTGAAGATCACCCGCGAGGGCGACCGGATAGTGATCGACCGCCGGTTCGAGCTCCTGGTCCACCGGGTATCGACCGAGGATTATCCGAGCTTCGTGAAATTTTGCCGAGCCGTGGATGAGATTCTCGCGGCACGGATTACCTTGAAGAGGAAGAAATGAGACGCATCCTGCTCATTGCTGTTTGCGCTTTTCTCTCATGCGGTCCCGCCTTGCGAGGCCCCGGCTCCTTCTCGGATCGCCTGTCTCGCGCACAGAACGCCTACCTGGCTGACGGCGATCAGGACAGGGCACAGTCCGAGCTCGAAGCCGCCCTCACCATCGAACCGACTTCGCCGGAGGCTCACTTCCTCCTTGCAGATCTCCTCGACGTCACCGGACGCCCCGCGCAAGCCCTCGATCACTATCTGCGCGTGCTGGAGGAGACCCACCTCTCCGGAGACGGACAGGACGAGGCCGTCGCCGCCGCCATGGGGGTGGTGGCTATTCGGAATCGGGTGGAGGCGTTCAACGATATTTTCAACACCTTCTGGAACGAGCGCTCGAACCGGCCGGACAAACTGCCCCCGGAAGCGCTTTTCCAGCTGAGGAATCTTACCTTCGGAATCGCGCTCAAATCCGATGACGCGGATGCTTCCGCCGAGTTCCTCGAGGGCACCGGATGTCTGACAAACTGGATGACCGCCGGATCCTTCGGACCGTTTGTATGGGAGACCTTCGATGATGAACGGTTGAGGAACGAGATGACGGATCCTCTGCGCCCCTGGCCGGGCAGCGTCGATCTCGGACCCGGTCGCGGCAGATCTGCCGTGAGGCGCGCGCGCGCCAAAACCTGCACCATCTCCACCGGAGATCGGACGAACTCGACGGAGGGCGTCAGCTGGTCCCGCACCACCATCTCCATTGTCAAACCCGAGACCGTGCTGTTTCGACTGGAGACCACTTCCGCCGCACGGGTCTTCGTCGGAAAAGATCTGGTGTTCTCGAGGGATCCCCGCGTGAGCTGGCCGTCCATGGTCCACTGGTTCGGAGCGGATCTCCCGGCAGGGACTACCGATATCGTCGTGGAACTGGCCGATCCGGGTTACGCCCGAACCTTCTCGCTTGTCGCGACGACTCGGGATGGAACATCACTCGCCACAGGGCACGGCGCCGATCTTCCACCTTCCGGAGGCAGGGCGGTGGCCGCGCCAGGCGTTTCGCCACAACACAAACCACAAAGCCCCTCCAGCGCGCTTGCACTCCTTCGGGCCGCCGTCTGGTGGGAAGATCGAGACCTGGCCGGGGATCTCCTTTCGTGGCTGACCGCCAGGGGGTTTGGCGAATCCCCGGTGGTGCTCACCTTGAGGGCGCAGGCGGTGAAGATCGATCCCTCTCTCCCCGGAGAGGTCGCGTTCGAATTATCGAGAAACCTGATGATCGAGGCGCTTGGCAAGGAGCCGCGCATGATCGAGGCGCGCGATCAAATCGCGATCACCGAGGCTTCGGACGGGCGAGATGTGGAGGCCGTCGACATCATACGAGAGGGAATCGCTCTTTGCCCCGATGAACCCACTCTCTTTGGCCGCCTCGCGGAACTGGCGGTCGGCCTCGGCTGGTACTCGGAGACCCTTTATGCGGTCAACGAGATGGACAGGCTGATGCCCTCTTCCTGCAAGACCCTGGGCTGGCGCCTTTTTCTCGCGAGGCAGCTCAACCGCTTCGACGAAGCGCGAGAACTCGCGAAGGCTCAGCGTTCATGCAACTCAACCGCTGCGGGGCTGGCCGAAGAGCTCGGACGCTCCGGACGTTATGAGTTGTCTGCGCAAGAGTACGAACGCATCGCCGGCCTGCGCCCGGACAGTGTGCTCTTCAACAAGGAACTCGGTAGTGCCCACCTGGCGAGCGCCGATCTGGAGGGATTCACCGTGGTAATCTCCAGAGTCCTCGATCTGGATCCTGCGGACATATTATCGAGGTTGTCCCTCGCCGACGCGCTGATCGCCCTGGGCAGGAAAGACGACGCACGAGCCGTTCTGGTCAAGGGCCTCGCGATCCTTCCGGGGCCGCACCCGGTCATCAACAACGCCATCGACACTCTCGATTCGAGAAAACCCTACGCCCAGATGCGAATCGACGGCCTGGCGGTGATCGACGAGTACAAGAAAAATGACGTGGAGTACAACACTGCCGCCGTGTGGGTTCTGGACCGGGCTGTTCACCTGGTAGGGAGAAGCGGGGCGCGCACGGAGATCGTTCACAACATCGCTCACCTCAAGACCGACGAGGCGGTGGAGGAGCACGGTGAGATGTCGCTCCCGGACGGAGCGATCCTGCTCACGGCCAGAACGATCAAGAAGGACGGCCGCATTCTGGAACCCGAGGACATCGCAGGCAAGTCGACGATTTCCCTTCCGGACCTGGAGCCGGGCGACTTCATCGAGCAGGAATACGTCGCGTTCGCCCTCACCTCCCCGGTCTTTCTGGGCGGCTTCGAAACCGGCCGTTTCTATTTTCAGGACTTCAACACTGCCTTTCATCGATCCGAGGTGATGGTGGTCGCGCCCCGGTCGATGGAGATCCAGGCCGATCCGAGGGGAGACTGCCCGGCCGTGGAGATCCGGCAGGACGGCGACGCAAAAGTATGGATCTGGCGCACAAGAGAAAAGCTCCCTCGCGGACGGGAACCCCTCGCGCCGGTCGCGTCGGAGTATCTCCCGTCAATCAAGGTCTCTGCCGGCGGAACGCAACAGTCGCTGTGCTCGCGATTCAACGATATGATCGCCGGTCTCGAACGTCCGGCGGACCCCATAGACGAAGCCCTCTCAAACGCCCTCGACGGCATCTCCAGGGACGACGTGACCGCAGTCAAGACGGCTCTGTACCACTGGGTAATGGAGCACATCCAGAACGAGAGCGACCTCTTCGAACAGGCCGGCCACATCATCGGAAGGCGGTCCGGGAGCCGGGTGCGAGCCTTCCTGGCGCTGCTCCACGCCGCCGGAATCGAGGGGAGACTGGCGCTGGTCAAGCAGGCGGGCGAGGACGATACCGTATCCGACGTGCCCGACATGGGCATCATGTCCAGAAGCGCCGTACTGATCGGTGATGACGAGTGGGTCAACCTGGACGAGGAGGGTTCGAAGTACGGTTATCTCCCCCCCGAAATAAGGCGGCGCCCGGCGCTCTTGCCCGACTCCTGCGAAATGGTGAAAACCACGGACGGCGCTGTAGGCGCGGATGGCCGGAGTATCGACGCGCGGTTCGCGATGAGCGCTGACGGTTCCCTGGAGGGACACGTCGTCGAGGATCTCACGGGACATCTCGCGGCGTCATGGAGGACGCGCATTCGTCAGATTCCTGCGGCGGAACTCGAACAACGTTTTCAGGAGAGCTACCTCGCGGACACAGTCAGCCGTGCCGAACTGACCTCCCTGTCGTTTGAAAACCTCGACTCGCCGCAGAGCCCGCTGGTGCTGAAATATTCCTTCGCGGTCGATCGCTTCGCCCGCCGGGGCACAGGAGGGCTCGAAGTGAAACTGCCTTTCGAATCCTCCCTGCAAAAGAGTATGGGGGCGTTGCCCACGCGAACCACCGCGGTGGTCATGGCCTCTCACGATGCCAAGATTGTGAACATTTCGTTTACGACGCCGAAAGGGACCAGGATCTCGGCCGTCACCGGGCCGAACGAGGCCCAGGGACCGTGGGGAGTGATCCGGCGGAAGACCTCGGTTGACGGCAACACCCTTAAAGTACGCGTGGAGTCAACCTTCGACGCCATCCGCGTGGAGCCCCCGGAGTACCCCGAGTTCCTGGAGTACTCACAACTCCACGACCGGGTCTCCAAAATAGAATTCACAGTTTTGCCACGCTGACTCCAAGGATTTCGCGCTTGCGAGCCAGACGCCCCGCGCTCGGAAACAGCTGTTCCATAGACTGTCATTTCGGTGATTTGTTTTTTGGCGATTTGCCTTATAATGCTTAATATACACTGGTTTCATCGTGGAGGACTCGACATGAACCAATGGATCGAATCAAAACCCGGAAAGTTCGGCGGTAAACCTTGCATAAAGGGAACTCGCATCAGTGTTGAGTTCATACTGGAACTCATGGCGAGCGGCGCCACCAGGAGCGACATCTTGAGAGATTATTCGCAACTTACCTCCGAAGGGCTGGCCGCCGCCATTGCCTATGCGGCTTAATCCATGAAAATCGAAATCGTCTGGGATTGTAATCTCGCCGTATGAAGCTTTTCGTTTTTCCACTACTCGTAGATGAGAACATCAACATTCAAGTGGTGAAGTCCCTTACTAAAAAGGGGAGAAACGTATCGACAGTGGCCGGGGAAGGATTGGCTGGTCGGGACGATGTGGATGTGCTCAGACACGCCCACAGTCAAAACAGGGTCGTTATCACTCACGACAGCGACTTTGGAGCCCTGGCCACTCGAGCGGGCGAACCGTTCACCGGAATTGTGTATCTCAGACCTGGACATATTTCACCGGCCTTTGTCATGGAGATGATACAGGAACTCGAACTCATCGAAGCGGACATCAAGACGCCTTTTATTGTTGTCGCCGAACGACGCTCCGATATCATGCGTGTTCGGCTACGTCTGACTGAACGGGATTAAGGTGCCCCGCAGAATGTGTCCCCCGCAGAATGTGTCTGACCCCACTGAAAAATGGGGCAAAGGGACCGTGGGGAGTGATCCGGCGGAAGACCTCGGTTGACGGCAACACCCTCAAAGTACGCGTGGAGTCAACCTTCGACGCCATCCGCGTGGAGCCCCCGGAGTACCCCGAGTTCCTGGAGTATTCACAACTCCACGACCGGGTCTCCAAAATAGAATTCACAGTTTATCCACACTAACTCCACAACTATTTGACATGGTAAACCGTTGTTCAGTATGATTGCATACTTGTGAAGTTCAGGAATGTGCATCTACCCAAGCGGAGGCCTCGTTAAGGAATGATAGGACTAACCAAGAGACAGCAGATGGTTCTGGACTTCATCACCCAGTCGATCACGGACCGCGGTTTTCCGCCCACCCTGAGAGAGATCGGTTCGCACCTGGGGATCCGCTCCACCAACGGTGTCAACGATCACCTCCGGGCGCTGGAGCGCAAGGGCTACCTCAAGCGCGAGGACATGAAGTCCAGAGCGCTGCGCCCCGT
>JAUVAN010000336.1 GCA_030591725.1 Deltaproteobacteria bacterium | reverse complement strand
ATGTGTTGACTCTCATTGTGCGCGGGGATTTGTCGTTGAAGACGCGAGCGATGGCCAGCGCATTTCCCGTGCCCCGATCGTCGATCATTCGGGCGAGCAACCACCCGGGAAGCCCGTATCGAACGGCGAGCTGTTCCACGGAGGCGCCATCGTCATTCGCGGGAGGTCGCAGGGCGTCGGACTCCCTAGCCGCCAGGTTTCGAAGCAGCGCGTTTGCCAGCCCGGAGAGCCTCGGAGCGCCGGAGCGCTTGACGGAGGACACGGCCTCGAAAACCGCCGCCCTCGCGGGGATCCGATCCAGGTAGGCTATCTGGTATGCCCCTATGCGGAGGATGTTGCGCACGGTGACGTCGAGCTTGCGGAGACTCCCCCCCGACGAGGCCGAATCGAGAAGGCTGTCGAGCCACGGGCGTCGCCGAAGGACGCCGAGGACCAGCTCAGTTGCGAGCGAGGAATCCCTGGAGTCTTTGAGGGTTGCCACTTCGGATTCGAGGGCCGCCGCCGCGAAGGCTCCGTCCCGCTCCACGCGGTCGAGCACCTTGCGCGCGACATCACGGGTCGAAGCCATCTAACCCACGATCAGGCGCGAGATGTCGTTCCAGGTTGCAAAGAGCATCAGCATCACGATCATCGCCAGCCCCACGACCATGATGCGCTCCTTGATCCTGAGACTCACCGGCTTGCGAATGATTCCCTCCACGGCAATGAAGATCAGCTGGCCCCCGTCGAGCACCGGGATGGGAAGCAGGTTGAGGAGGCCCAGGTTGAGACTGATGAGCGCCATCATCCAGAAGAAGCTCGACGCCCCCTGTTCCCCCGCCATCCCGGCGAGCTGGCCGATCATGATGGGGCCGCCGATGCTGCGCATGGAAACCTCGCCGCGAAACAGGAGCTTGAAACCGATGCCGATCATGCGAATGCCGGCCCAGGTTTCATCTTTCGAGTAGCGCCACGCGCTCGAGATGATCGACGGGTTGGAGATCTTCTCCATGGGGTCGGTCTGCGCGTAGGTCTCGAACCCCTTGTCGTACGCGTCCCGCGCTATTCCCAGATCCTTGGCCTGCCCGGCGGGAATGAAGCGGGGTTTGAAAGAGCTCGTCATCCGCTGCTCTTTGCGGGACCACTCGAGCACCCTGGCCTCGCCGGGTTTCTTGTAGATGGCCGACGATATCTGACCCAGGCCCAGAGGTCGGCCCCCGTACGAGATGAGACGATCTCCCCTCTTGAGGCCTATCTCGGCTGCGGCGCCCCTGGGATCCACGTAGGCCACGAAGTCGGTGCTGCAGGTCAGCCCCAAGTCATCGAGTGAGGAAACGTGCGCGGGGATCTGGAGGGCGATCTTCAGGGGTTCCCCCTTCACGGGGTATGGCAGTGGAGATTTTGGGCTGAAGTCGTCTCTCATGCGTCTGACCGAGAGGGTTACGGTCTTTCCCGCCGAAGCGACGATCATGCTTTCCAGATCCCTGAGGCGCTTAACTTCTTGTTTATCCACGGCGACGATCATGTCGAATGTTTCGAGGCCTGCGCGAGCGCCGGGGCCGTCGAGATCGGTCACGCCCACGACGGAAGACAGGTAGCTTCTTCCCACGCCGATCCGACCTATGGTCTCTTTTTCCGAAAGTACCACCGTGGCCTCTATGGATTCGGGGGCGATGTCGTGCTCCAGGATCTCGCCGTCCCGATCGATCTTGAATCGAAGCGTGACATCGGGGTTGGGCGCAACGATCGCCACCATCTCATCGAATGTATCCACATCATCGCCCTCGATGGAGATGATTCGATCTCCCGCTCGCAGGCCGGCCGCGGCAGCCGGGCTGTCCGGGATGACGAAGCCCACCTCCGACGGCAGGACATCGGTCATGGTGAGCCCCACGCCGAAGTGCAGGATGAGTGGAAAGATGAGGTTCATCACCGGGCCGCCGACGATGATCAGGAAACGTTGCCACAGCGGTTTATCGGTGAATGCGCGGCCTCGATCCTCGGCCTTGATTTCCTCGGAGGGATCCTCGCCGAGCATCTTGACGTATCCCCCGATGGGCACCGCGGAGATCTTGTACAGGGTCTCCCCCTTGCGAAAACCCAGCAGCTTCGGTCCGAAGCCCAGGGAGAAAGTGTGCACCTTCACCTTGAACAACTTGGCCATCACGAAGTGACCGCCCTCGTGGATGAACACGAGCACGCCGATCAGAATAATGAAATACAATGCGTAGGAAACAACTGTCATGGGGGGACCTTACCACAAGAAATGCCCGGCACAACGCAATCGCGAGGGATAGGGGGCACCGGGGTCTGTGAGCCGAAAATTAGGCTGATTCTCCTCTCACCTTACGATATGTAGTACCTTGCATTGTTATGGCTACTCCTACCGGAGGGAAGATGAACACGTTGGCACGCCGATGGCTCGGAATAGCAGTCATTGCGGAAATGTCCTCAGTCTGGATCCTGCTTTTTTCGCTCTCAGGGTGCGCAACCAATTTGCTTTCTGACGGCCTGCCCGATGATGGCGTGAGCTGTATTTCCTGCCACGGATCCGAGGACAATCCGGCGCCTCCAAAGGCAATAAATGGTTCGGTATCCGAGTTGGCTGTGGGCGCTCATCAGGCTCATCTCCTTGGAGGACAGTTTCGCGGGGCAATCGTATGCGCCGAGTGCCACAGGGTTCCCGAGTCTGTCGTCCAGGAAGGACATGTGGACCCCTTACCCGCCGAGGTGATATTCGGGATTCTGGCGTCGAACCAGGGCACCCTTCCCGCCTGGAACAGGGAGAGTGGCACATGCTCAGATGTCTATTGTCACGGTGCTGTCCTTGCGGGTGGGGTCAATACAACGCCACTGTGGACCGATCAGGACCTCGGGGACCAGCCTTGTTCCGCCTGTCATGGATCACCACCCCCGGCACCCCATCCCGGCCTGACGAGTTGCTCTCGATGCCATCCTGATACGGTAATTTCGGATACGAATATCGATATTCAGGGGGGCAAGCACATTGATGGGGTCGTACAGATCGGAGGAGGCGGGAGCGGGCCGGGTCATCTGGCCCACACTGAGGAAGGCATCGGGCCCGCGCTGGGTTGCGAACACTGTCACTTTGAAGATCTCAGTTCTTTCTGTGACGGTGAGCCCTTTGCAACGACGACCGTGTGCGACGGGTGCCACAGCCCTGACGGTTACTACGACGGACTCGACGATCCGGTCGTGGGCGCGCGCGCCAACTGGTACGATGGCATCTACGAGGAGGACAGCCTTGCTTTACAGGCGGGCAAGGATCGCTGGTGCGCCGGCTGTCACGATCTGGGCCAATCTGTTGTCAACGGCGTGGCAGCGCCGCCGGTAGCAGGAGACGGCACCTGGGGGTTTTTCGCCATGGGCCACGGACGGGGTGACGCAATCGTCTGCGTGGATTGCCACGATTTGTCACTTCCCCACCTGGACGGCGTGGCCGGCAGCTACTCGAGCGCAGCAGACAACTACCGTGAGGCATATCGACTAACCCTGGTAGGTGGTGAGCTACCGCTTGTTGTGCCGCGTTACCTCGGTCAAAGTACGGATGCCTACATGGACCCGCCTTACTACGAGCTGTGCTTCGCCTGTCACAACCGATACGCGTTGCTCGGCAGTTCTACGGCACCTGCGGGGCCTTACAATTCGGATGAGATGCGGACCAACTTTCGCAATGACGCCATCGTGATCATTCCGGACGGACTCGGTACTGACATTGCTACATATTCTGTGGGGGGAACTGATCCGAAGAACTCGCACTATACCCACCTCGTCGGTCCACCACATTTTTACGACTCCGATAACGACGGCACCACAGACTCTTTCGGCACATGCGTTGCCTGTCACAACGTACATGGAAGTTCTTCAGCGGCGATGATCCGCGATGGAAAGCTCATCGCCAACGAGCCGTCGCTCAACTTTGACCGGGTGCGCTACGACCGTCACTACGATGTGGTGGAATCCTGCGTAATCATGACTTCGGACAACGTTCAGGGATCGGACAGTCACGGCGGTATAATGCGGGCCAACAGCAGTCCGGCTTCCAATGGTGTTTGTGGTTTCTGCCATTGCGGTGGCGCGGCCTCCGATGATCCAGAGTATCTTATCAACTGCTACGGACCAGAGTGCATGGCGTACTATCGCACCTGGGTCACCCCTCCGATTCCTGATACTCAGTTCTGAGTAGTACTCGAGGGTCAATTGCCTCGTTTTGCAAAAGGTCCAATTGACAACGCAGACGTTTGTTCAGTATAGTCCAGTCCCGTGTTCATTACGGGAAAAAACCAACAAAAAATAGTGAATTTGCGTTGTTGCCGGGTTGCCCTCGAAAGACGGAAACCCGCCTGACAACTGCCAGAGAGGTGGAGTCCATGTCCGTTGAAACCAAACCAAAGAAATTGATCTTTGTTACGGGCGGTGTTGTCTCCTCCATCGGAAAAGGTCTCGCCGCCGCGTCCCTCGGCGCCCTGTTGGAGAACCGAGGGCTCAGGATAACACTGATGAAACTGGATCCGTACAT
>JAUVAN010000446.1 GCA_030591725.1 Deltaproteobacteria bacterium | reverse complement strand
CCGCGCACCTCGTCCGTCTCCTCCTCCATCGCGCGGTGGTGAAGCTCAGCGAGTCGTTCCGCGGGGATTTCATCGAGTACCTTGTGAGCGAGAGGCGCCGTCGCCACGTACCAGCCGTCGTCGCCGCGCCCCATCAGGCCGGCCATATCGAGGCGCGATGCCGTCACCGACAGGTCGGCCGCTTTCATCCCGGCGACACGCGCCAGGATCTCGTTGCGGCCCGGGCGACCGAGCACCGCGCTCGCCTCCAGAACCGCCCGTTCGTCCCGGGCCAGGGCGGTCATCCTGTTCATCCAGTACGCATCCAGGGGCTGGGGAGGGCCGAGATCTTCCAGTCGCTCCAGGCCTCCTCCCGACGCGGCCAGGTCCTTGATGACGGTGCTCACGAAAAGCGGATTTCCACCGGTATGTGCGAGCAATTTGTCCACTGCATGGTCTCGCGCCACGCCGAAATAGTCCTCGACGATCGATTTCACCTGCTCCCGGTGAAGCAACGGAAGCAGCACCGCAAATCCGTTCCCGAGATGCTCCTTCCATGGAAACCCCGCTTCGACGGTGACCATGAACGCCAGTCTGTCGGCCCCGGCCTGAGCGATGATGCCCCTGAGCACCTCCAGGGTCTCCGGCGACGCCCGGTCAACGTCAGAAATGACCACGAGGACGGACGTATCGCGTGACACTTGTGCGAGCAACGAGCCCACTGCGACGGCCAGGCCTCCCAGATCCATGTCGCCTTCATCGGGGCGGTTCATGATATCGAGGAACCTCGTCACCCGTACAACAGCCTCCACGTCATCGGGCACCAGGTCCACCGCCTGCTCCATCAACGCTGCCACCGGCGCGAGAAGACCTCCCTCACAGCGGGATTCCAGCACCGCGACACCGTTCAGTTGCGCCCGCCAGGTGACGACCCTTTCCACCTCGGCTTTTCCCGTTCCCAGCTCCCCTTCGACCACGTGCAGCGCCGGATGCTCCAGGGGGTTTTCCAGGCGCTCGTCCATCGACGCCTGCAACCTGCGCACCTCCCGATCGCGCCCGACCGCAGCGGCCTGTATGGGAATCGCCGGTACCGTATCGGCCGAGATCTCGTGGGGACAGAGCGCCACGAGAGCAGCCTCCACTTCCTCGATGTCCGGAAAACGCCGATCTGGATCCCGCCTGATCATCCGGCTCACTATCGCCTTCAGACCATTCACCATCCGGGTCGAGCCTTCGCTGCGGACCCGTGCTCTCTTTGCGTCCGGCGAGGGTCGTGAATCCCCGAGATGTCCCGATACGATTTCCTTGAGGGTTCCCTCGAAGGGCGGCGCCCCGTCGATTATCTCGAAAAACGTTATACCCAGCGAGTAGATGTCGGATCGCACATCGGCGCAGTCGCCCTCGATCGTTTCCGGGGCCATGTACTGAACGGTTCCAACCCCCTGCGCCCCGTCGTCCTTTCCTCCGGCCGCTCTGACGAACGAGAAATCAATCAGGTGAGCGATCCCATCGGCTCCGAGGATGATGTTCCCGGGCTTCAAGTCCCCGTGAAGCAACTCCCTCGCGTGAAGCGGTCGCAGCGCCCGGCAGACTTCCACCGCCACGGAGATGATCTCCTGAGTGCCCATGTCGGCGGTGGCCTCCAACAAGTCCGAGCCGTCGACGAAATCCCGTGTGAAAAACACACCGCCGTCCCCGGTGGTTCCGAAGTCGTACACCCGCGCCAGCCTCGGGTGCCTGAGGCCCGAAAGCACCTCGAACTCGTGCCTGAACAGATCGAGCCATTCCCGTTGCTCCCGGGGGCGAAACACCTTGATCGCCACCTCGCGATCCCCGTGAAAACGATCCGACGCCAGGATCACGTCCCCCTGAGCGCCAGTACCCAGCGAGCGGATGACCCGGTATCGGCGTCCGAGAATATTTGCGTTTTTCTGTTCCATGATCGTTCCCCCGCTGACACAGTTCGTGCCAGAATTGGGCCATCATGGCACACTTTTTCGGAATAGGCCCCTTTAAAGTGGGGGTCAGACACTTTTTTGAAGGGAATAGGCCTCTTTAAAGTGGGGGTCAGACACTTTTTTGAAGGCAGGCGATGAAGTAGCCGTCGGTTTCGTGCGCGCTGGGATCGACGAAGGGCAGGCCGTTTCGCCACGGGATCGAATCGGGCCACGTGGGCGGGGGATCGCGGACGGGTTCGAACTCGGGATGCTCCTTCAAAAATTTCTCGATCTGTTTTTCTCCCTCTTCTTTGAGGATCGAGCACACCGCGTACACGAGCCGTCCACCCCCGGCCACTAGAGGCGCGACATTGTCCAGCATTGCGCGCTGAACGCCCACGAGGGAGGCCACCTGATCCGGTGAAAGCCGCCAGCGGATCTCGGGCCGCCTGCCCAGAGTTCCGGTCCCGGAGCACGGCGCGTCGAGAAGGATCCGGTCGAACGGGCCCTCGAGCGCTTTTGTGCCCTTCTGGAGATCCACCACGACGGTGTTTGCGGAAAA
This sequence comes from Deltaproteobacteria bacterium, assembly GCA_030591725.1. Taxonomy (GTDB): domain Bacteria; phylum Myxococcota_A; class Polyangia; order JAAYKL01; family JAAYKL01; genus JAUVAN01. Next base: position 324 of record JAUVAN010000446.1, on the reverse strand, counting down.
CCCCTGGCGGTTCAACTCGAAGGCCCCGCGATCGAGCTTGCTCCGGCTGCGATCCGCGGCGGTGATCTCGGCCTCTCCGCTGGCGAGCATCGCGATGGTCCCTGTCTTGCCGCCCCTCCCGGCGCACGCGTCGAGAACACTCAACCCGGGTTCTGGGTCGAGGGCTGCAACGACCAATCCCGCCCCATCGTCCTGGTATGCCGCGAGCCCCTCTTTTTCGATCATCCTCCCGTCATGCGCGGAGCGAACGTCGATTGACCACGGAAGGCATGGGCCCGGCGACGCACTGTCTGAAAGCCTTTTGAGGAGATCGACTCTTGTGAT
>JAUVAN010000281.1 GCA_030591725.1 Deltaproteobacteria bacterium | reverse complement strand
GAGAGGGGCGGATGACCAAAGCGGACATCATCGAACGTGTATACGAAAAGGTTGGAGGGTTCTCCAAGAAGGAGGCCGCCGAGATCGTCGAGGCAGTGTTTCAGGTGATGAAGCAATCGCTTGCATCGAACGAGAAGATCAAGATCTCGGGTTTTGGTAACTTCGTAGTCAGGCAGAAGAAGGAAAGAATGGGGCGCAACCCGCAGACGGGACAGCCCATCGTGATAGCGCCTCGCTACGTGCTGAACTTCAAGCCCAGTCAAGTGCTCAAGAATGCACTAAATACAAAGTCCCAGCCTTGAGCCCCCGAGTGGGCAAGTGCTCTGCCTGATTGTCAGGGACGGGACGGGAAAACGGTGAGCCGTGGCACAACGGGCAGACTTACCTGACAAGCTATATTTCAGGATAGGCGAAGTCGCCAAGCTGACCAGTATCAAGCAACACGTGCTGCGATATTGGGAGTCCGAGTTCTCGTTCATCCGGCCACAGAAGTCCAAGACGAACCAGCGCCTCTACCGGAGGAAGGACGTGGAGGCGATCCTGGCGATCAAGCATCTGCTCTACGACCGCAAGTTCACCATCGAGGGCGCGCGTCGTCATCTCAAGGAGGGGGGTGTCGGGGCATCCTTGCCGCCGCCGGATCCGGATGCGGTGGCCGCAGCTGCTCGGGAGGAAGCGATCGAGCATATGGGCGAGGAGGTGGTGAAGGCCCGCGGAAAGGTGATCGACTTGTACGAAGAGAAGTTGCTGGGCCTGCGTGGGGAGCTCACCAGGTTCGTTGCGGATCTCGACGAACTCGAGGACGCCGGCGATGAGCAGGAGAAGGACGAGTAAGAGGCGGATGTTTTGTTTGCCTCTACATCATCGCTCTGGTAGAGAAGGATTGCTTTTCGGGGCGTAGCGCAGCCTGGTTAGCGCGCTTGACTGGGGGTCAAGAAGTCGGAGGTTCAAATCCTCTCGCCCCGACCGGAGGGTCCCTTATCGGACCCTCTTTCCATATTGGGTAGGTTATTATCGTGACCGGTATTCTCGTGCTCCTGACAAATGATGACGGCATTGATGCACCTGGCCTGAAGGCGCTTGCGAGAGCCTTTGCGCAGCGTCCGGATGTCGAGGTATGGACTGTTGCGCCGGACTCGGAGCGTTCCACGTGCAGCCACGGGATGACCCTCCATAGACCCGTCTTTTCCAACGAGGTCGGCGAACGCCGCATAGCGTTGAGCGGCCTGACTGGCGACTGCGTGTATTTTGGGATGTTCAATTGCTTGCCCCGGAGGCCCGACGTCGTGATCTCCGGGATCAATCGTGGGCCCAACCTGGGCGGCGACGTGGTCTATTCCGGCACGGTGGCAGGAGCTCGTGAGGCGGTCATCCGCGGCGTGCACGGAGTTGCGGCGAGCCTGGTGAGCGGCGACAACTTCGAGCCGGCCGCCCGTAGCGTTGTAGAGATAGGGTTGCAAGTCGCCCGGTTGCCCGTGGATGTTCCGCGTCTCCTCAACCTCAACTATCCGTCCGGTGACTTCGAGGGCCCTCGATTCGCCTACCTGGGGCAGCGGTCTTACCCCGAGGAAGTGGAGCGTCGCGTGGTGCCCATCAGCGGAAGAAACTATTACTGGTTGGGTGGACCCCCCGTGCGGGACCAGCTCCTGAAAGGTAGCGACGGCTGGCTCGTTGACAAGGGCGTGGCTTCGGCGACGTTGTTGTCCACGGATCAGACCGACAGGGAAGCAATGGACGAGGGTATCCTTCCATTCCCCGGCGCGGACGAGGAGGGCTAGATGGCTTCATCAAAGGGCGCGGGATGGCTCGGCGTTTTGCTGATCCTGGTCAAGGGTGGACTCGTCGGCATCGCCAATATAATCCCCGGTGTGTCTGGAGGAACCTTCGCCCTGATACTCGGAATCTTCGACAGGATGGTGGGAGCGCTCAACGCCCTTGGTCTGAAAACGATCAAGGCAGCGTGGGGATTGATCGCAGGGGGATTCAAGGCGCCGGCCAGACGCGGTTTCGCTGACGAACTCCGACGAATAGACGCCGGCTTCATCGTCCTTCTGCTCATCGGCGCGTTGATGGCGATCATGTCATCGTCGTTTCTTATAAAGTTCCTTTTGGCAAAGCACTCCTTGCCCACCCTGGCCTTCTTTGTCGGATTGATTGTGCCCTCTATCGCGGTGCCCTGGGCGATGATGGACAGGAGGGGTCTTCGCCTGTTGTGGGTCGTTCCGGGTATTGTCCTCTCCGTCGGCATCGCGCTGGTCATGCCGGACAACGCTGCCGGATCGGACAACCCGCTCGTCGCCGCCGGCACGGGGGCAATAGCGATCAGCGCCATGATCCTGCCGGGGATCAGCGGCTCTTTCGTCATGCTCGTAATGGGGCAGTATCAGAATGTTCTGACCAAGCTCACGGGTCTGCAGACCGCCCTGGCACAGGGGCGGTTCGACGTAGAAGCGATCGTATGGCTGGGCGCGCTGGCCCTGGGCATGGCCGTGGGAATACTGCTCTTCGCCAGGCTGCTCAACTTCCTGCTCAAGCGGGCCAAGTCAGCCACCATGGCCTTCCTCATCGGACTGCTCATCGGCAGCCTCTGGGTGCTCTGGCCGTTCAAGGACATATCGGCGGGGGCCGAGGTCACCGGTCGAGACGGCGAGGTGAAGCAGGAAATCCAGATAGCCACCGCCCCCAACCGTCTTCCCGAATCTGCCAAAGAAGGCCTCATCGGCGCCGGAGCCTTTGCCGCAGGGCTGGTGGGATCTCTGGGTCTGATCGCGCTCGGCAAGCGCCGCGAAGACGACGACGAACTGCAAGATAGCGGTGAAAGAAAAGCGCCGGAATAGACGTTCTATAGAGTTCCGTTTTTGATGAGGTCTCTCAGGTGGTTTTCGTAGTCCGTGCGGGTCATGGGGCATTCAACGAAATCATCGAACTGTTTGTTATTGAGCTTGAGTTGATTTCGAATGCTTCGCAGTGTGCCTATTGGTATATCGCCCCTGTGCTGCTTGGGGTACGTAACACGGGTGACCTTTCGCCCTCCTATTTTGATCCAGCAATTCAGTTCCTTTCCGGATCGTTTATCGCCCGGTGCTTTGGTATCGATGGCTGAGATGATTTTTCGGTACTTCATTGGGGCGATCAATTACCAACAACAACAGCGTTTATTGCTCGTTTCCAGCGCAGGGGGAGCTTGCCCAATTCCTCATCCGCAAGGTCCGCCAGATCATCATGCAGGGCCACGAGCGCGTCCTTGAGCGCGTTGATGGCCGAAGCCTCGTTGTCCCCGGATCCCCACGCTTCAACCTCTGGCCATGACGCAATGAACTCAGATTCGTACTCTTCGATCTGCACGATCAGCGGATGAGAAAGACGCAGAGCCTCGTGCCCCAAATCGACCAGTGAAACCGACCATACCATATGAGTTTTTTCTGCTTCCGCCAGATTGATTGTTAGTTGGCTGGCGGGCGGATCGACCTTATTGACTGTTGGGAACAGTGCAACGTTGTCGGCAACTGCGATCTCTTCGGCTTGGCTATCGTCTTTCATGGTTGAGATTCCCCAGTTTGGATCAGACCGAGGGGGACGGCGGCAAAATTGACTGTATATGAACAAACGCCACACACTACGAGGAGCATCGGGACGGTGGGACCGCCGACGACGAGATTCGGTCCATGGTAAACAAGGTTGTTCACGATATCTACGAGTCTCCAGGCGCTGGATCCGCACATTGGACACTGGTGCAAATGTTGCTGGACGTGCGCGGTGGCGAGTTTGATCTGTTCTTGCGTAAGTGGCATTGAGTTTCTCGTTTTCCCCTTCACTTCCCAATATAGTGCATCGATGACACCGCCGCAATCCCGGTTCCGGACGATTCCAGTGCTTGTGCTTCGATCGAGATCATCGATTTCGGCTTTTTCTTAGCTCCATGATACAGTGACACGCATGGTTGCACGGACCCTCATACCGATCCTGTTTCTTATCCTGGTTTTGGGATGCGGTTCCCGTTCGGTGGCGCCGCTGAAGGTTCTGGGAGCGTGGCACAAGGTCAATAGTGGAGACACTGTCGACTCGGTGGCGAAGCGATACGGAGCCGAATCGGAGACCATCGCGGAGCTCAACGACCTTCCTCTCAAGGGAGAGATCACCGGAAGGGACGAGATCTTCATTCCCAAGGCCGGCGGCAAGCCTCCGGGGACTGGCGCCTCGCCTCCTCCGCCAATCACCACAGCTTCCGCGAGCGGCGATTCGAGTTCGACCGGTTCGACCGGCTCAACGGTGAAGGCCGGTTCGACCGGTTCGACAGGCTCACCGACCGGCTCACCGGTGAAGGTTTCCGGGAAGTGTGGAGTTGACGGTCGTCCGTGCTTCGCGTGGCCGGTGGACGGAAAGCTCAGCGCCCGGTTCGGTACGCGCAACGGAAAGCACAACGACGGAATAGACATATCCGCCCCCAGGGGCACCGCCGTGAAGGCCGCCGATAAGGGTAAAGTCATCTACAGCGGCGACGCGATCAAGGGATACGGGAACCTGGTGCTCCTTCGCCACGAAGGTGGCATAATCACCGTGTACGCCCACAACGACAGAAACGTTGTTGCGGAGGGGGACGACGTGAAAAGGGGACAGAAACTGGCCGAGGTCGGCAGCACCGGATCCGCGACGACGGTGCATCTGCATTTCGAGGTGCGTGTGGGCGAGCAGCCGAAAGATCCGTTGCTCTACCTACCGCCTGTTGATTAAGCGATAACGCATGGGGCAGGCAATGAACGAAAGACTCACGAAGATCGAGAAGCTCATCAGAGACGTGCCCGACTTTCCGAAGCCGGGAATTATGTTCAAGGACATCACGCCGCTCATCGGAGATCCGGAGGGCTTGAGCGAAGTGCTGGGTCTTCTTGCCGAGCCGTACGTGGGTAAGGGGATCACTGCAGTCGTCGGGATGGAGTCGCGCGGGTTCATCTTTGGCGTCCCCGTGGCCGAGCGACTCGGCGTGGGATTCGTCCCGGTGCGCAAGCCAGGCAAATTGCCCGCCAAAACCGTGAGTATCGAGTACGAGTTGGAGTACGGAACCGACACCCTCGAGATGCACATGGATGCCCTCGGGGTGGATGACAATGTGCTGGTTGTGGACGATCTGCTGGCCACCGGCGGCACGGCGCAAGCTACCGTCAAGATGATTCGCGATCTCGGCGCGACCATCGCAGCAGTGACCTTCGTGATCGAACTGGATTTTCTCGAGGGGAGAGAGAAGCTCGAAGGAATCGATATTCGCAGCTTGCTTCATTACTAAAGGAAGAGCAGGTGGTTGATTGAAAGACAAGAAGTTGATGCTTTTTGGCGCGCTGAATGTTGTACAGGGGCTCATGGTGGGCGCGATTCCATTGCTGGTGTCGAGCCGCATCGAAGCGGTCAACCAGGTGCTGGCCCTTGCGTCGGTCCTGATGATCCTTTCGGGGCCGTTGCTGATCTTCGGCGGCAAATGGGGACGTAGACTGGCCGCCTCGGCCTGTTTGCTCCACTGGCTTCTCGGCCTGGTCTTTGCCGCGCTGTCCCTGATGTCCGCTTCTTACCTTTACGGTATCTATGGTCGTCACGGGCAATCGGCCGGGGCGATGGCCGCAGCGGTGGCGGTAGGAATATTCATCATCTTCTGGCTCATCCCCGCTCACGAGATTCACTTCTTGAGGGCACGAGGAGAGTCGAGTTGAGGATCCCGGGCGTAGCTCAGCTGGGCGCTGTATCCGCGCTGGTGTTCTTCACCGCGTGTTTGCTCGCGCCTGTTC
>JAUVAN010000316.1 GCA_030591725.1 Deltaproteobacteria bacterium | reverse complement strand
GACATACGTAGTCATTCCGAGAAACTGCACCGGTTGTCGAACCTGCGAGCTGGCATGCTCGATGATCAAGGGCACCGAGGGCGTGTTTGCCCGCTCCCGCATCAATATCTACAAGGTTGGTGACGAGCGGTACATGCAGATGACCTGTCTCCAGTGCGTGGAGGCGGCGTGCGTCAAGGTATGCCCAACGCAAGCCCTGGTTCGCAACGAGCTGACCGGAGCAATAGAAGTAGATGAAGAGAGGTGCGTCGGCTGCGGCCTTTGCGAGCCGGCTTGCCCCTTTGGGCACATGCATTTTGAGATAAATGATGGAGTTCCCGTCAAGTGCGATCTCTGCGGAGGGGATCCCACCTGCGTGAAATTCTGCCCGCACGGCGCACTGGAGTTGAAGTGATGAGCTCAAAAATCCCCCAAAATCTCGTTGGACGAATCAGGGTTGGAAGCGGTACGTGCCCCGCCGGGCATTCCCTCATGGTCGAAGACAAAAAATTCGATGGGGAACGCGCCATAGCGGTCAAGGTCAGGCTCGCCGGACATTCGGGAATGCTGTATCTCCACCCGTTCTACGGGAAGCACGAGTACGAGAGCGACGTTTCGATGAAAAAGGGAGATGTCATCGAGGTGTTTTGCCCCGAATGCAATGTTCCGCTGGCCATAGATGAGCAGTGTAAGCTGTGCAATATCCCCATGTTCGCCGTATGTCTGCCCGATGGCGGCCAGGTGGAGGCCTGCCCCACTATTGGATGCCATCGACATTCCCTCACGATCGTGAATCTGGACGAACAACTCGATCGCATGTACGTTGCCGAGACGAAAATCCAGATGTAACTGTTTTGAGTAATAGGGATGATTTCCAGGGGCGACGAGCTTAATATCACGGTTGATTCCGACAAGTGCATTCGCTGCGGGGCGTGTGAGGCGTCCTGTCCTTCACGGATCCTGTCATGGGTGGCCGACGAGCTCTGTGTCGCCAATCCGGGGCGATGCATCGGTTGTGGGCACTGTGTGGCGGTCTGCAGGGACAGCGCTCTTTCTCATTCGGAGCTTCCTGCGGAGAAATTCGTCGAGATCGGGGATCGGGGACCGTTGGATCGGGAGGAGTTGAGAAGGCTCTTCATCGAGCGACGAACCTGCAGGAGATTCCTGGACGAGCTCGTTTCGAGGGAACAAATAGACAAGCTGATCGATATCGCCCGATGGGCTCCCACGTCCACAAACTCCCAGAACGTTCGCTTCATGGTTTTTCAGGGGCGCGACGCCGTGCGAGAACTCGCCGTGGAGACCTCCAGGCACTATCTCAAGCTCGAGCGTCGGCTCGCCAACCCCATTACGCGTTTCGGCATTGGTCTCGGGATAGGGCGGAAGACCGTTGCCGCATATCGTCTTCGCATGCCGGCGATTGTCGAGATGTTCGCAAAGACACTGGCCGGAGAGGATGATCGTCTCTTCTACAATGCCTCTTCGGTGGTGCTCCTCTTTTCCTCGGGCCTGCCACACCTGGCCTACGCAGGATGCAATTTGGCGGCCATGGAAATTCTGCTGGCAGCGCAATCCATGGGCCTGGGAGCGTGCATCAACGGTTACGCTCTGACTGCACTGATACGCGACGCCAAGATGCGGGAACGCTTCGATATTCCGAAGGGATATACCGTCGGCTCCATGATCGCCGTCGGCGTGCCCGGAGGAGTGTTCTATCGGGTTCCTCCACGGAACAAACGACGGGTCATCTGGCGCGATGAGTGAGCCCGGTTTTTCTCGTGGCACCCCTGAACCTTCGCTTTATGTTTGGCTCCCCAATCCGATAAATAACATCAGGCAAGTGGTGAAAAAGCCAGGTTTGAAAAGGTGAAAAAAATGTGGCGAAATCCCGCTGGTGCAATTCCATTCAATAGAATTCGCGCATTGATATACCCGTCATGTGTTCAGTGGTCGACCGTTTCGACACGGTTCAATCGAGCTTGATAGTATCGCAAATGATACTCAGGATGGCCCTGCTCCGCTCGCTGGCGAGCTACAGCAGGGTAGCACGATATCGTTCGATGATGAACCTTGCCGCGTTCATCCCATCCAGTGCTGAACTCATTATGCCCCCAGCATAACCGGCGCCCTCGCCGACGGGGTAGATTCCCTCGATGTCGATGCAGCATCCGGTCTCACGATTTCGGGTGATCCTCAACGGGGAGGATGCTCTCGATTCGGGGGCCATCGCCACTGCGTCCTCGTGAAGATATCCCGGGAGTTTGCGATCGAATTGTTCCAGCGCCGTCCGTATGGGGTTGGTCACGAATTGTGGAAGGATTCGATCCAGCCTGGCTCGGAAGGCTCCCAGTCGATAGCTGGTTTGTGGCAAATCTGCCTTTGTGGGAATCCCCCGCGCGAAATCCATGAGTCCCTGCGCCGGAACGGAGTAGTCGGATCCTCCCGCGTCAAAGCATGCGGACTCCACCGTTTCGACAAAGGCCATGCATTTCGAGAGGTTAGTGCCTCCATAGATTTCCGGTTTGAGGGTGACGACGATCCCGCTGGTCCCGAATGCCGAGTTCCGCGCGCTGCCCGACATGCCGTTGATGCACAGGCGTCCGGGTTCGTTGACGGTGGGAATGGTCTGTCCGCCGGGGCACATGCAGAAGGAGAAGACCGGAACACCGTCCACGCGGGCCGTGAGTTTGTAATCCGCTGCTCCCAGAGCCGGGTGTCCGGCCGCCCGGCCGAACTGGCGCCGATCGATCCACTCCTGAGGATGCTCCACGCGAATTCCCATCTGGAACGGCTTGGGATCGATGGTAACTCCCGAGGAGTGAAGCATTCGCATCGTGTCCCGCGCCGAGTGTCCGACTGCCAGGACCAGGCAGGTTGTGTCGATCGGTCCGTCCGTGGTCTCGATTCCCTCGAGGCGACCGCGAACGATCTTGAGTCCGGTCATCTTGACGCCGGTCAGAATCGCCCCTCCAGATGTCTCGATGGCGCTCACCAGGCCCGTGACGGTCGCTCCGAGGAGATCGGTCCCCACGTGAGGTTTCGCGTCGATGAGGATGTCCTCGGGCGCGCCGCAGTCTCTAAGCACGCGAAGGACCTCGCCTGTCCATGGGTGACTCAGGGAGGTGTTCAGCTTGCCGTCCGAGAACGTGCCGGCGCCCCCTATCCCGAACAGGTTGTTGCATTCGGGATCCGGCTCCCGCCGGGTCATGAAATCGTTTACGGCGGTAACGCGCTGTTTCACCGTGCCGCCCCGATCAACTATCAGCGGTCGATATCCGTGGCGAGCGAGCAGGAGGCCCGCGAAGAGACCCGCCGGCCCGGCGCCCACCACCACGGGTCTGCGGGACATGGGGTCGCTTCCGGGCTCGACGATCGGCGATTGCGGGGGCTCCACGGATATCGCGTCGGCAATTGCGGCTCTGCTTTCGTCACGTAGCTCCACGTCTACCGAAAAGACCAGTTTTACCGAGCCCTTGCGCGCGTCCACCGACCGCCTGACCACCTTGAACGAGAGGAGATTACCCTTATCGCATTTGAGACGGGCAAGGATTTTCCGTCTCAGATCCTTCATTATGGGGCCGTCGTATGGAACCGACAGGCTGTGCAGTCTGAAGCTCATGGGGAAGGATCTAGAGGTTTTTCGCTGTCCTGTCGAGAGATCCGCCTCGCCCTGGGCGCGGTATTGATGTATTTGACCTTTCAATGGAATCTCCGTTCGAATCGCGCGGGAAGGAGCGCCCGCCGAGAAAGACACTTCTTGCGGTGGCATGCCTCGCAGTGATGGGTGGTGTTGCCCTGTGTGTGTACTTCTTTTTGTTCGCGTCGGATACGGGCGAAGGCGACGGCGCCGAAGTGGAGATTATCGCGGCGGGGCCGGCGGGAATGGCGGGATCCGGGACGACGGTTTCCACGGTGGATCTGGAGAGTGAAGACGAATCCCACGTCAGGTCCGTGTCCCACGAGAAGATCGCCGATCCTCATCAAAAAATCGAGGATCCGACGGGGGCCATGGGAGCTTTCTATCAGGCGCTGCGCACGCTCGAATCCGGGGGTGAATCGAGAAAGGTGGTCCGTGTCCTTCACTACGGAGACTCTATTCTCACCACCGACGAACTCTCCGGGAGGGTGCGACAGATTCTACAGGCCAGGTTTGGAGACGGGGGGCATGGCTTCATCCTTCTGGGCAAGCCCTGGCGCTGGTACAAACACCTGAACGTGGAACACGGCGCGCGGGGAAAATGGAGGAGCAGGGTGCTGACCTCGGATCCGGTGAGCGACGGGCTCTACGGGCTCGGAGGAGTTGCCTTCGAAGCGCTGCGGGGCAGTCATGGAAGGGTGTGGGCGGGCACCATCGACGAGGGTAGTCGGGTGTCCGGTTTTGACATCTCCTATCTGGAGCAGCCCCACGGCGGCAGTTTCGATCTGTCCCTGGATGGAGAGAAGATCGAGACGATATCCACTGATGCGGTGGAAAAGAGGACGGTTCACAGGACTGTCGATGTGCGCGGCGGCCGGGGCAAGATCGGCGTGGAGTTCAATAATGATGGGGTGTTACGACTTTTCGGGGTGGTGATGGAGAGCGGGGATAGGGGAGTCGTTTACGATAGCCTGGCCATCAACGGCGCCCGGGCTTCCGTGCTGGGGCGGTACGACGAGGAACACTGGGCAAGTGAGCTTCAAAGAAGGGATCCTTCGCTGGTAGTGTTGATGTTCGGAGCCAACGAGGGGGCCAACAAGTTCCTGGTCCTGCGGGAATATCGCGTGCATCTGGCCCAGCTCATTCGCACCATGCGCGCCGCGTTGCCGGATACCTCCTTTCTGGTAGTGGGTCCCCTGGATCAGGCGAAGAAGAAACCCGGCGGGATATTCGACTCCTGGAAGATGCCGCGCAAGCTGTCGAAGGCCCAGCGGGAAGTGTCCCTCGCAGAAGGGTGCGCGTTTTTCGACACCTGGAACGCCATGGGGGGGAAGGGCAGCATG
>JAUVAN010000461.1 GCA_030591725.1 Deltaproteobacteria bacterium | reverse complement strand
TACTTTTCACCTTTGTGACATGTGTGATAGACGATGGGCATGCCCGATACCTTGGCAGCCTGCTGTACCCAACGCGAATGGGTTCCTCTTCGAAATCTTCTTGAGAGCAAACCACCCCGACGCCGCGACGGGGACACATCTGGAAGAAACTCTGTAGCGCGTTCGGAAAATAAGAATAGCCACAAAAAAGCACAAAATGCACAAAAAATCCGGAGCCCTTCCCCTTTTGTGATTTTTGTGCCTTTTTGTGGCTATTTTCCGTTCCCTCTTCGCCCTGTAAAACATGAAAATCCGCCAAGTTTCTTAGGAGCGCCTCGCGTGTCAACCCGCCCCAGCTTCCGATGCCTTCTGCAGCTTCTCAATCATCTCGCGCAAGCCAGGAGAATCGGGATTCTCGGCGCGCTTGACGTTGTACACACCAGTACCGACCGCTACGGGATGATCCTCCTCGCCGCGATAGTAGGCACGTAACTCAACAACGCCAACTCGATTTCCAAGGCGAATAACCGATCCCCTCGCTTGAAGATCAGTACCTCCAACGGCAGGACGAAGATAGTCGATCCTGAGATCAACGGTCGAAACGAGATCCTCAAGTCCAATCTGCGACCATACGGCCAATCCACCGCAGGGATCGAGAATTGAAGAGATTGCACCACCATGCAGGGCCTGAGTCACAGGATTACCGATGAATTCGGGACGAAATGGTAATTCGAGCACAACAACGCCATCGCCGATTTCAACCGAGCGGATACCGAGAAAACGATTGAAGGGGATGATGCTGTCGAACAAAAGCCTCAGGAATTCACGATCGTCCCGATGTTCCGTCAAAGTCATCAGCGCGCCTCCTTTCGGCATTGACATCATCTGTCTGACGCGTGATGCCGTCAAGTCGCTAAACCCTGAAGCTGTCAGATCGTATATCATGTGCTCGTCAAAGGGCTCGTCGGTATTTTTTTTGCAGTTCTGCTGCCGACTTTCGTTTTCACGGTCTGGAATTAAGGAGACAATCAATGAAATTTCGTCAGGTATTCATGGGGGTCGTCCTCGTTGGCACACTCCTCTTCTCGAGCACTCTGCTCATCGCCCAGGAGGCCAACGTTCCTGTCCAGGAATTTACCCTCGCAAATGGAATGAAACTCCTGCTTGTCGAACGCCATGACAGCCCTTCGGTTTCTGCGGGTTGGGTCGCGCACGTGGGTTCGGCCAATGAAACCTATGGCATTACGGGTATTGCCCATCTCTTCGAGCACATGATGTTCAAGGGCACGAAAACAGTTGCCACCAACGACTACCTTGCCGAAGCAGAGATCATGAAACAGCTCGACGGGATCAGGATCAAGATGGATGTCGAATACAACGCGCTGCGCGAAGCCAAACGCCGAGGTGACGTGTCCGGCAGCATCTATCTCCCGGAAAACTCAACCGAGCGCCTCAGTGAACTGCGTCAACAGATGCAGGCCCTGCAAGAACAGCAGAAGGCTTTTATCGTCAAGGATGAGTATGACAAGATCTACACCGGTTTCGGCGCCTCTGGCATGAATGCCGGTACCAATACTGACGTCACCGTCTACTTCATCACTGTGCCTTCGAACAAAACTGAACTGTGGTTTTGGATGGAGTCGGAACGGCTGATGAACCCCGTTTTCCGTGAGTTCTACTCCGAGCGTGATGTTGTGCGTGAGGAACGCCGCCAGCGGGTTGAATCCGACCCCACGGCACGTTATGAGGAACAATTCGACGCGATGTTCTGGATGGCAGGTCCATACCACCACCCAACAATTGGCTGGCCTTCCGACGTTGAGTCGGTCTCCCGCGCCCAGGCAGACGAATTTTTCAATACGTATTACGCCCCCAACAACATCACTGCCGTGCTCGTCGGCGATTTTGACTCTGGCGACGCCATCGAGCTCGCCAAGAAATACTTCGGCAGAATTCCCCGTGGTGCGAAGAACCCTCCGGAGGTCGTGACCGAAGAGGTCGAACAGGCTCTGGAAAGGCGCATGCACGCCTTAGCCGACACCAATCCTTCGGTCCAGATTCGCTGGCACACCGTATCCTTCGTACACAAGGACAACTACGCTCTCGACGTGCTCGCTGACATCTTACGGGGGAGAACCGGCCGTTTCTTCAAAGCGCTCGTCGAAGAATCAAAAATGGCCACGGGCGAACCCTATGCGTATGCGTCAGCCCAGAAATACGGGGGGTCTTTTGAGATCGGCGCCGAAATTGCCGACGGTCACAACCATCAGGAAATCGAAGCTGCGCTGATTGCCGAGGTCGAACGGCTCAAAAAGGAACCGGTCAGCGACCACGAACTGCAGAAGATAAAAAACGGCAGCCTCGCCGATTCATTCCGGCGCCTACAGTCAAATTTC
>JAUVAN010000381.1 GCA_030591725.1 Deltaproteobacteria bacterium | reverse complement strand
CGGCCATCTGGCGCTTGATCTTGTGGAAGGAGGAATAAGGCAGGCCTCTGGCCTCGCACATGTCCTTTGCCTTCTCGGTGAGATCGCGATTAGTGCGAATGTACTCCTTGAGGACGGCCGCGATATCCTGCTCGACCTCGTCGGGAGACTCGGTCTCTATTTGCTCCTTCTCGATCAGGTTGCTGGTTATCTCTGCCGCGATTATGTCTATTTTTCCCGAGAACAGTCTCATGGGGCACGCCTTTCCCGGCATGGAGCCTGTTGTTTATCAAGCCGGCGGAGTATGGATCGGAGGGGGAGGGGTGTCAACGAAGATTGGGTTCTCGTTTGACGTCTATTTTTTTGTCATGGAGCTTTTCGAGGACCAAGTCCACAACGCACCGCGCATGGTCACTAGCTTGTTCGGCGGTTTCAACGTCAGGCCAAAACTCGGCGTCGTATCTCATTTCAACGGCATATGGTGTGAGCGGTTCGACCTGTTTGGAAAGAGAGCTAAAAGAATCGTCTTCGCGAGCGCACAGTTCAACAAGTTTCGAGAGGTTGTGGGTAAACGGAAAATCGATCTGCGCGTCAAGAAGGAATGCTTTCATTGCCTTTTCAGCTGCCTGTTGGGCGTGGAAGCACGCGGCATCGTATGATCCGACTCCGATGGAGGCTTTCATCGCATCCAGATCGCTTTGCGACTTTCGCAGCCAGCCGCGAACGAGGTCAGACTTCCGCTTCATACAGGGAGGTTCCTTCACGGATGGCTGTCGAGATAAAGGATTGGGCCACATCGCTCCAGTCATCGACTTCTTCCGGAGTATAAACGACCACTTCCACTTCGCACGGAAGATCGGCAAGCGTCGAATAAAGCGGCGCGGCCCGCTTGTATCTCGGTTCGTCCGATTCTCCGATCACGAGAATGTCGAAATCACTGTCTTGTCGTTCGGTCCCCCTTGCGCGACTTCCAAACAAGACAATTCGCTTCGCTTGCATTTTCCGCCTTATGCGAAGCACAATCTCATCTGTGATTTTTGAAATATCGTCTTTCATATCTCTTTTATAATATTAACCATTTTTCAATACTGTGTCACGAATCAGGATCTACCGAGTCTTTGTCACCGAAGTTTGGGGGCGAACATTTCACGCCATGAGCAGGCTAGAAGGTGTCCTTTTTCATTGTCATCCCCCATTCGATGACGGTGAAACCATCTCTGGAAAAAGTCTGGAGGCCGGGCTCTGTGAATAGCCCGCAACTCTGAGAACCTTCTATCATCAGCCAGAGACGAAGCATATTGTCCGGGGCGGGGGTGATTGAAATATCCATGGTCTGCTCGATGATGGACAGCGGCTGCGGAAAGATATGGTAGCACGGCGCGGCGGGGAGGTTCACCGTCCAGTAGTCGAGGAAATCCTGAACCTCGTCGCTGTTCAGACCCATATCGGGCAGGTGGACCTCGAACCAATCGAAGATCTCGGTCTGGATCACGGCCCAGCCTTCGACGTCCTGGAAATTGGAGTAAACCGTCGATTCGTAAAAGAGGTAGTCATACGTGCCGTCGATCAATCCGCCGGGCTCGGCGAACACGTTCCAGCCCGAACCATACGGAGGATCGGATTGCGTGATCGTAATCGCGGCGCCGGGAAGCAGAACAACCTGAACGTTCTGCGCGAACTCGGGGTAGAGGTAGACATACGGCGCGTCAACGCTGTCCTCAATCTTCAAATCTACAAGTACCGACTCATTGGGTCCGACAACCACGTTATACTCATAGCCGGTATTCCAGTTTTCCCCGTAAACAACATAGGTTCCCGGCGGCAAGGGAAGCAGATACTCGCCCTTGTCATCGGCTACGGCCGGACCGAACTGTTTACCAGACTCGTCCTCCGCGAGTACCTGCGCACCGTCAAGGGGTTCGCAGTAATCACCGCCACTGGGGTAGCCTGTCACGCAGTATTCGACATAGCCGTGTACATCCCCCCAGTCATCCGTGTCGGCATCGGTGTCCGTACCGGCATCTGCTCCCGCATCGCTTTTATTTATTTCAGTAGAACAGCCGGCGGCAATAAAAGTCGCAAGCGTGATAAGCATCCATGATCTCAACTCAAGCATCCTACTTCCCCCCCTCATGTGTTAGTTGTTCTCAAGGGGCAAAAATTGCCTTTTGGGATGCGTTTCGCGCTATACGCCGCCCTTGGATTTTGCGACGTCCTCGTATTTGGAGGGACATTTGGTGAGGATCTCGCTGGCTTCGAGGAGGTCCTCTCCATTTGCGAGCACACCCTGGACGACCAGTTCGCGGCCTGGTTTCATGGTGTCGGGAAGAATTCCCGAGTACGCGATCTCCAGAATCTTGCCGTTCTTGGAGAGCTTGAACCTGAACTGATCGGTGCCGGGTTTCTGCTTGATGGAATCCTCCACGAGCAACCCATTCACCCGCACGGGCGTTCCTTCGAAGCGGGCGCGTTCGCCAAGAAGCTCCTCCACGGTCTTGTAGTAGACCATCGATTCGCCAAAGCTGGAAGCCACCAGGTACCCGATCCCGCCTCCGACTATGAGAACCGTCACCAGGATCTTGATGATTTTACTTGTGTTCATCGGCCTCCACAGGTGCCTACATGTTCGGGTTGAAGGTCAGGACGGCTTTGCCCAGATCCTCTTCTATTGCCGCGAAACGGTCGTAAGGACCAGCGGTCTCCACAAGCACCACCTTGTCGTCTACCACAAACATGGTCTCGCTGAGAACCCAGTCCTGCGCACCGTGGGGAAGAAGAAAGTTGACGGTACAACCCTCGAGGCCTTTTTCGGTCTTGAAGCACTTTTCCGATTGAACGATATATCCCTGGGCCTCCAGGTGTTGGGCCACGGCGTCGGTCCAGAATTCGAGCGACGCTTCGGGATAGTTGTCCACTTCCCGCGCTTTCAACATCACGCCGTCGGCGGTGATCATCTTGAAGTCGTTTGATTTCTCGAAGCGCTTGAACGAATCGGGGGCCTTCATGGTGTAGGAAGGTCCACAGGACACCACCGGAAGTGCGACGAGCGCAATAATCAGGAACATCGTTCTTTTTATTGTCTTCATTTTAAAACTCCTCCAAAAAGTGGTCGAGGTTGACGGTGTTCAGCCACTCGAACGGAGAGTTGACGTATATGATTCGATCACGTTGCCTGAACTCGAAGGATATTTCGATCACGGCCCATTGGGCGCGATCCCGGGCCACCCTGAGTTGTCCCTTGACCCGCTCGATCTCGGTGACAAGATCGGTCATGGTCTGCTCGATTCGCAGCGTGGCCTGCACGTTGGAATCGTCAAAGAATCCACGCAGTTTGGCGAGTATCTTTCGTTTTGACTTTAACTGTCCTTCCAGCTGAGCAATCTCCTGGGTGAGGTCTTTTCGATCCATTGATTTCTCCACCACCAGGCCTTCTTTTGCAGCGACCTCGAGCATCACCGACATTTTCCGGGGCGGCACCTTGAGGTAAATCTCGCTGTCTGTAACCAGGATGGGAAATCCACCGATCTTTGCCGCCTCTTCCGAGATGACCGTCCGTGCGTCCACCGGGTTGATTACCTTGAGAAGCATCCTCGACACCAGTGCGGTCCGACGGGAATCGAGGGGCTCATCCTTCTTTTCCTCGACCGGATCCGCGGCTGCAGCCTCTTCTGTGAGGGCGGGCTTTGTCTCCACCTTTGCAGGCTTATTCTGCGCAAAGACAGAAGCCGGCGACACGAGCGTGACGAGCGCCATGAGTATTGTTATTCGTTTCATCAGTTCACCTCGAAGGTGGCGAGTGAGTCGATCATGCTTTTATGATGCGCCTCGTATGCTTCTTCGCTCGGGTAGAAGACCTCCACCACGTACAGATCCTCGTAGCGGGAGTAGACGGCCACCATGTAGTAGCGAGGCTGCACGTCCTCGCTCTTGTACAGGCGG